>JANNAY010001054.1:0-7296 GCA_031384945.1 Deltaproteobacteria bacterium | reverse complement strand
ACGGCGTCAACGGCGTCGTCGGCTTCAACAAAGGCGTCTCGGCCCCCGCGCGCGTCGTGCTGTTGCGCGCGGGCGTCGTGCAAGAGGTGGTCGAGCTCGACAGCGAAGAGCTGACGCGCGGTTGGCGCGCCCCCGAAGGCTTCGTGGCCGTCGTCGACGTGCCGCAGCTGCAGCGCGATGCCTCGTTCGCCCGCTTCGTCAGAGACGTCGAGTTCGAACGCGTGCTGCGCGCCGTTGTCTCGCGCTGCCGCAGCGCCGCCGCCCTCGTCGTCGCCCACGTCGTCGACGGCGACCCCCACGAAGCGTGGGCGCGCAGCACGCTGCTCTCGGTCATGCGCCACCTCGGGGTGGAGCTCGTCGGATCGAAGGCCAAGGCCGTGACGGCGTTGCGCAAGCTCAAGCTGTTTCGCGAGGCCAACGGGCGCGCGCTGACGCTCGACGAGATTCTGCAAGACGCTGAGCGGCACAAGCACATCGCCGTGCTCAACACCCTGGCCGACACTGCACTGCTGGGCGGTCGCGTCGTCGTCCGTGTCGACGAGCCCGAGCAGCGGGCGGTCATCGACCGGCTCGGGCTCTCGGTGCGCGACGTCGCCGACGACATCGCCGCCGCTGTGGCCCGGCAGCAGCGCCGCCTGCAGTGGCGCGAGCGCAAGAGCCCCCGCGCGCTGCCGCCCGGCGATTGGGTCGCCCGCGCGTCGTTTGTGATCCCCGACATTGACGGCGGCAAAGAGGACTGTGGAGCAGGCGGCGAGGTCGGCTTCCGTCGTCATGGCCCAGACTCGCTGTCGATCCTCGTGCTGGCCGAGGGCTGTCACCTGACGACGTTGACGGTGCCGTTTCCCATCCCCGGGCTCACGTTTGTCATCGACGGACCGCTGACGCCGTCGCGCGAGTTCGACGACGTCGTCAGAGACGAGGTGCTCGGTCGCCTGTTGCTCGAGGCGGTGCACCGCATCCCGCTGGTGCTCGGTCAGGTCGACACGGTGCCCGATCAGCGCGAGCGCACTGCGCTGCTGGCGCTGTTCGCCGCCCTCGTCGACGGCGACGTCTTCGTTGGCGTCGTCTGCGACGCCGTCGGCTGCAAACCGCCCGCGGTGCGCTTCGCCGCGCCCCCGCTCTCTCTCGAGCACCGCTGCGCCACGTGGGCGCTGTTGCCGCTGCTCAACGGTGGACACGTCGCGCTGGGCGCGCTGATCGAGGGCGACGGCGACATCGGCGTCGTCCCCGTCGACACGCCGCCGTTCACCCCGTCGATCGAGCCGGTGCTGCGCGCCGGCGATGTGCTGCGGCAGGTGCTGCGGCGGCTCGCGCCGCAGCGAAAGCTCGTGTCGCTGAACGACGAGGCCGCGCAAGCCAAGCGCCGCGCCGAGCTGCGGCAACAGCGCGCGCCGTCGTCGTTGGCGCTGACGCAAGTCGACGCTTCCGTGCCCGTCAGCGTCCGCGTCGGCGACGCCGTTGTCGAAGGCTTCGTCGGCTTCGGCGGCGGCGGCCCGCGCGGCACGCTCGACTTCGCGCTGCACGTCGACGGACGTCGCTGCAGCCGCGTGCAGCTGCCCGCCCCCGTCTCGGGCCTGCAGGCCACCCTCAACGACGACAGCCGCTGGTTGAACGCCAAGCTCGAGGCGCAGCCGCCCTTCGACGTCTACGTCGACGTCGTCTACCGGCAGTTGCCCCGCCTCGTTGAGCTGCTGAAAGACCCGTGGCCCCTCGCCCTCGAGCTGGTGTCGACGTTGTTGCCGACGCCGCTGCACACGCGCGCGCTGCAGCGCATCGCGCAGAACCTCGCGCCCACCGAGGTCGCACCAGCGTGGGCTGAGCTGCTCGCGCTTGGCACCAGCAGCAGCGACGGCGACGTCGCGGCGGCGATGGAGCTCGTCGTCGAAGAGGGCGGCGTACCCACCGTCGATCGCACAGGCGCCGTGCTCGATCGCACAGGTGGGCCGCCTGTCGTCGACAACGACCCGCGGGTGCGCCTGCTCGACAGCGTGCTGCGCGGCGCGCGCTCGCCCATCAACGCCCTGCTCGACGACTTCAAGATCGGCGCCATCGTCGTCACGCGGCTCGATGGATCATTGACGACGGTGGCGGCGCTCGTCGCCCAGCCGCGCGTGCGCTTCTTGACCAGCAAGCAACCCTTCGTCGACGGCTTCGCCGACGTCATCGTCGTCGGCGGTCCTGCGCAGAACTTGCTCGCGCGCTTGCGCGGAGTCGACAACGAAGACGCCGCCCCCGCCCTCGCCAAAGTCGCTGCCCGCGTCGCCTTTGAACGCAAAGGCAAAGCCCAAGCCGAAGTCGGCAGCGACGCAGGCGTCGTCGGCAAAGTCGTCGTCGACAGCGGCGGCGTCAGAGGCGAAGTCGCCCTGCTCGACGGCGCTGCCAGCGACAAGCCGCAGGCTGATCTTGTTGTGTTGCACCAGGGGCGCACGCTGGCGCGCGTTGCCGTCGGGCGCTTCTTGGGTGTGCAGCTGCTGGCCGTCGTCGACGTCGACGACGTCACGCCGAACCCCAACTTTGACGGCGTCGTGCACGACGGCAAGCTCACCGCCATTGTCGAGCGCGTCCGCGAGGCCCGCGAGTCTCTGATCGAACAGCTCGTCGATGACTACGCTGGCGTCGACGCCGCCATCGGCGTGCGCGCGCGGTTGCTCGAGCGCCTGCACCTGTCGCACACGAACCCTGAGCAGGCGCTCTCGACCAAGGGCATCGGCGGGCGCATCGCCGCGCTGCCGTGGTTTCGCACTGTCGCTGGCGTCGTCAAAACGCTGCGCCAGCTCGACGACGAAGACCGCGGCGAAGGCCTGCGCATCTTGCCGCACACCGTCGTCGCCCCCGCCGACGCCAACGCAGCGAACGCCCACGCAGCGAACGCCCACGCAGCGAACGTCGACGCCGAATTCGCTGACGTCGTCGTCGTCGCTCGTGCTGCGGAACGCGAAGTGTTGGCGCGTTTGTTCACCCTCGTCGACGTTGAAAAGGCATATGCGGCGGCGCAGCGGTTGGCGCAGACGGTCAGGTCGCTGGCGTCACTTCGCTACGACATCGTCGACGACGCCCTGGTTGCCCACGAAGCCAGCATCGGCCGCGGCACGTCGCTCAAGCTCGCCCTGCCCCGAAGCAGCAGCGGTGGCGCCGAGCTGGTGCTGCGCGTCGGACACCAGGGATTGCTGGTCGAGACGCTCGGCTCGCTGTCGTTGTTGCCCTGCGCTGGCGTGCTCAGCGGCGACGGCGCCGTGACGCGCGACATGAAGAGCGCGCGGGTCGACGACAAGATGCTGCAGAGCATCCAGCGCGAGGCCGGCACGCTGTGGAAGAAGGCGCTCGACGCCCTAGATGACGTCGACGACGACGCTGACCGCGAGCTGCTGCGCGGTTGGCTGCGCCTCGGCGCGCTCCGCCTCGCGCACATCGATCTGCAAGCGGTGCCGCCGTGGGTGGTCGCGCTGCGCGGCCGCTTGTTCGACGCCCGCGTCTTCGTCGTCGACGGCGGCGCCATCTCCCTCACCACCGCGATCGCTGAGCAGCCACGCGCGCTCGCGCCGCTCTTGGGCAGCCACGGCCTGGCCCGCGCCGTCGCCGTCGACGCAACGCCGCAGCAGCGGCACCAGCAGGCGCAGCAGCAGCAGCACGCGCAGCAGCAGGCGCAGCAGCAGCAGGCGCAGCAGGCGAAACCGGCGCCCCCGACCGACGATGTGCTGCTGCGCGAGCGGCTGCTGACGACCATTCAAGTGGTGCGCGACCGGGGCGAGGCGCTGACGGGCGACCTCGAGCTGTCGCGCCTGATCGTAGAGACGGCGAAGGGCAAGAGCCTCGTGGTCATCGACAAAAAACGCAGCGCCGTCGTCGTCGACCTGGCCCACCCGCTGGCCCGCCGCGCCCTCGACGACGGCGCTGCGTTGCTGTTGTTGACCAGCCTGATTGTTACCCGCATCAACGAGCGGCTGCTCAGCGTCACAGACGATGACGAGCAGCGCTTTCACCGCGCCTTGATCGCGCACGCGCTGACCTTCGACCGCCCAGCTTGAGCGCAGCAGGGCGAAGCGGACCCGCTTCGACACCTCGCTCACTTTCTTCATTTCCACGACATCAGAAACGACGGAGCACACAGACCCATGGCCCTCGGAGAGAAACCCAAGAAGAGCCGCGCACCCCTCATCGCCCTGCTGTTTCTCATCGGCGTCGTCGCCGTCAGCATCGCTGTCTGGACGGGCAAGAAGGTCGGCGGCGAGCCGAAGATCACGATCGAGGCGCCGGCGTCGGTCGGCAAGGCCGGCAAGGTCGTCGTCACCGTGCATGAACCCGTGCGCGGCGTGGTCGACGTCGACGTCGTCGTCGAGGGCGCCGGGCTGCCCAAGACCGTCGTCGGCGGCGCGCACAACCCCGCGCCGGTCAGCGCCTTCGATCCGGCGGGGCCGAGCGAGGCGCGCATCGAAGTCGCCATCGGCAAAGACAAGCTCGCCGGCCTGACCGAAGGCACGCTGACGCTGACGGTGACGGCGACGCGGGCGTCGTCGTGGCTGTCGACGCCGGATCCGGCGACGGCGACCGCGACGATGGCGGTGAAGCTGACGCCGCCGACGGTGACGCCGATGTCGTCGTTCGTGCACATCGCGCAAGGCGGCGCCGAAGCCATCGTCTACGAGGTCGGCGCCGGCGCCAGCGAAGACGGCGTCATCGTCGAACGCCCGGCTGGATCGAGCGGGGGCGGCGAAGCGTGGAAGTTCAAAGGCTTTCAGCTGCCGGGCGCGCCGCCGACGCGACACTTCGCCATCTGGGCCCTGCCCTACGACGACGCAGGCCCCGAAGCCGACGTCAAAGCCCGCGTGAAGGTCTACGCCTGCGACGAGCTGTCGAACTGCTCGACGGCGCCGTTCGTCAACAAATACATCCCGCGGCCGATGGGCACCGACACCATCGAGCTCGGCGACGCGTTTCTCGCCAAGGTCACCGGCGAGATTTTTCCGCAGACCCCCGCCCTCACCCGCAGCGGCGACGCCCTCGCCGACTATCTTGTTTTGAACCGCGAGCTTCGCCAAATCAACAATGCATTTTTGGTCGAGCTGTCAAAGAAGTCGGCGCCAAAGTTCATGTGGACGTTGCCGTTTCAACCCTTCGGTGACGCGGCCATCAAGGGCGCCTTTGCCGATCGCCGCACATACACAAAGAACGGCGCGAAGGTCGACCAACAAGACCATCTTGGATTTGACCTGGCGAGAGTCGAGCGCGCCCCCATCAACGCCGGCAACGACGGCGTCGTCGCCTTTGCCGGCTACTTCGGCATCTACGGCAACTGCGTCGTCGTCGACCACGGCTACGGCGTGATGTCGCTGTACGCGCATTTGTCGGCCATCAACGTCAAAGAGGGCGACACGCTCAAGCGCGGCGAGACCCTCGGACTGACGGGCGCCACCGGCCTCGCCGGCGGCGATCACCTTCACTTCACGACGCTGGTCGGCGGCCGCGCGGTCAATCCGATCGAGTGGTGGGACGGCCACTGGATCGCCGACCGCATCAAGCTGAAGCTCGGTGACGCGATGCCGTTTGCGGAGAAGTGATTCATGTGGCTCGTCGTCGGGCTCGGCAATCCGGGCAAGCAATACGAGGGCACGCGCCACAACATCGGCTTCATGGCCGTCGACCTGCTGGCGCAGCGGCAGCGCGCGTCGTTCGCCAGCAAGTTCCAGGGCGAGCTCGCGCAGTGTTCGCTGGGTGGACAATCCGCTGTCTTGTTGAAGCCACAGACCTTCATGAACCTCTCTGGACAGAGCGTTCAAGCGGCCATGGCCTTCTACAAGATCGTCCCTGAGAACATCGTCGTCGTGCACGACGAGCTCGACCTGTCCCTCGGCACCATGAAGCTCAAGATCGGCGGCTCACCGGGTGGGCACAATGGGTTGAAATCAATCGATCAACACATCGGCGCCAATTATTATCGCATCCGCGCCGGCATCGGACACCCCCGCGCCAAAGCCCCCGAAGGCGTCGTGGTTCCCAAAGAGAGAGCCAACGTCGTTGGCCACGTGCTCGGCGCCTTCAAAGGCAAAGACAAAGAAGACGCCGACGTCGTCGTCGGACACTGCGCCGACGCCGTCGACCTCTTGATCAGAGACGGCCTCGAAAAGGCGCAGCTCAAATACCACTCGCTGAAGCCCGCCTGATGCGCGCGCTGCTCCACCTGCTCATCGTCGCCGCCTTCGCCCTCGTCGGCGCCGCCGTCGGTGTCGCCGTCGGCGCAGGCGGCGTCGTCGGCCTCTTCTTCGTCTTGCCGCAGGGCGACTACGGACCGCGCACGCCCGAGTGGCTGCTCATCCCCGCGGCCCTTGGCGTCGTCGTCTGCTGCGCCGGCGTCTCCTTCGGCGGCCGCTTCGCCTACCGTCGCGTCGAAGTTTGGTTGCCACTCAAATAGGAGGACGCGATGGGCTTGCAGCGAGGTTGGTGGGGCACAGACCTTGGGAAATTCCGGCCGTGCGACGGCACCTACGCCTTCTACGCCGCCGACACGGTGCCCCCGCTCGACGACACGCGCTTCAAGGGCGCCTTTCAGTGGCTGGCGCAGGCGGCGAACACGCCGAAGCCGTCGAAAGAGCTGGCGCAGCTGCAGAAGACGACGACGAAGTTGCCCGCGTCGCTCGTGACCTTCTTCTCGAGCCCGCCGCTGCGCGATCAGATTCCCTCGTGCACCGCCTGCGAGTGGGACCTCTCGCCCGAGGCCTACGCCCCCCAGCTGCCGGGCGGCGGCACGGCGGTGCGGGTGTTGCGCGACCAACAAGATTGTTTGTTCTGGTACGTCGTCGTCGGCGGCGACCTCGACGGCAAGGTCGTCTGCTCACCGATCCCCTGGCACGACGAAGCAGCAGTCAAAGAAGACGAAGCCGTCGTCGTCGGCAACACCGTCGTCGTCGCCGACAGCTTCGAAGCCTTCGTCTACCGCTTCTGGATTGAAAACGTACTGTGGGACCTCGTGCAGTCGAAGGGTCCGTACACGAAAGAGCAGCAGGCGTACCTCAACCACTACACACCGAATTAGCCGCGACCTCGACAGCCGAAGAAATCGCCGCGCCGCCAGACATAACCCCTCGACGTCGCAACACGGAGCGGCTAGCCGACCGCGTCCTTTCTTCCCGCGGTGATCGCGGCCCGTTTCTGTCGGAGGTTTGTTCATGTCGTCCCTGCTCTCGGCTCTGGTTCGCCGGGCCCCGTGGCTCGCCGCCCTCGCGGCTCTCTTGACGTCGACGTCCGCGTCGGCGAGCGAGGCCGACATTCGGCTGCCGACGTTCAGCACCGTGATGCTGGCCG
>JANNAY010001025.1:0-2700 GCA_031384945.1 Deltaproteobacteria bacterium | reverse complement strand
GGCAACCCGCTCGCGCCCGTCGACGTGTTTCCCGCCGACGCCATCTCTGAAGCGCTCGCCCAATCGATCACGAACGAGATCGACACCGGCGGCTACGACAAAGACGCCGTCGACAAGATCACGCTGACCAAGATGACGTTGACGGTGACCGAGCCTGAAGCGAACGGCATCCAGCGCCGCGGCCTCGGGTTTATGGAGAAGCTGACCATCGCGGCTGCCGCTGACGGCGTCGACCCCATCGTCGTCGCCGCGTCCGACGACGGCGCCTTTGACGGCGACCTCGGCCCCGTCGCCTATGACATGCCGCTGACCGAAGACGACATGAACCCCGCGTTTCAAGCCGGCGACAGCATGAAGCTCGATGCCACGCTCGAGCCGTCAGAGCCGCCCGACTTCGAGACCACGGTGCGCTTCGAGACCGAGCTGACCATCGTCATCAACGTCTTCGGCGCCATCAACTGACGTCGTGACGAGCTGCTGATCGAGAACGAGCGGGCTTCGGCTCGCTTTTTCTTTGGCTGGTCTGGGCTAAGGCAACGGGATGACGAGCCCCGACGCCCTTCTCGCCGAGCTGTGCGCGCCCTTCTTCGACAACGAGAAGGTGCACCTCAACAACGCGGGGGTGTCGCCGATGACGGCGCGCGCCGAGAAAGCGCTCGTCGACCTCGCCGCCGTCATGCGCGACGGATCGTTGGGCATCGCCAGGCTCTTGCAGCGCTACGAGCACGCCCGCGGCGTCTTCGCCTCTCTCGTCGGCTGCAGCGACGACGACGTTGCCTTCTTTCAGACCTGCGCGGCGGCGTTGACGCAGGCGGCCTTCGGCTTCCCGCTCAAGGCGGGGCAGAACATCGTCATTTTGAATCAAGAGTATCCGTCGAACGCCTACCCGTGGTTCCGCGCCGCTGAACGCGCTGGCGCCAGCGTCGTCGTCGTCCCCACCGGCAAGGACTGGACGATTGATCACGACGCCCTCTGCGCGGCCATCACATCGCAAACCGCCGTGGTCGCCGTGTCGTTTGTGCAGTTCCAGACGGGCGCCGTCGTCGACCTCGCCCGCGTCGCCACGGCCGCCCACGACAAAGGCGCCATCGTCGTCGTCGACGCCATCCAGGGCCTCGGTGTGCTGCCGTTCTCGATGCGCGAGCTCGGCGTCGACATGGTCGCTGGCGGCACCCACAAGTGGCTGTGTGGACCGGTGGGCCACGGCTTTCTCGCCGTCACCGACGCGCTGCGCGAGCGCCTGACGCCGCACCTGCAGGGCGCCATCACCTATGGAACGCCCGACGACGGCGTCGATGCGAGCAAGCCCCCGCGCAGCGACATCCGCCGCTTCGAGCCCGGCACGCCGCTGGCGATGGGCGCCGTCGCCGGCGCGGCGTCGATAGAGCTCTTGCTCGGCATCGGCGTCGCGCGCTTGCACAAAGAGGCCTGCGCCATCGCCGACCTCGTCGTCGAAGAGGCCCGCCGCCGCGACTTCGTCGTGCACCCGCGCACGACGTCGCCCATCGTCACCTTCATCCCCAAGGGCGACGTCGCGACCGTGCTGCACCACTTGCGCGACGAGGGCATCGCCGTCGGCGGCCGCGGCGGCGGCGTGCGGGCTGCGCCCCACGCCTTCAGCTCCAAAGACGACGTCGTCCGCCTCTTCGCCGCCATCGACGCCTGCGCGGCCTGACCGTCGTCGTCGTCGAGCGCCCCGCGTTCGATCTTGCCGTCGATCGCGACTTCCCCCGGTTTCGCGGGGCGGTCAGGACGGCGACGATGCCGAAGAACCGCGAAGCCCCGCCCGCAGACCTCACCCCGCCGAAGCGGCGACCCTCTCCCCAAGCGGAGAGGGTGGTTTTTCGCCCGCCACCTCGGTCCACTCAGTGTGTAGTATCCGAGCGATGTGCAGCTGCCATGTCGTCGTGCCTACAGCAAGATCTCGCGATGATCAGCCCGGGCCCAATGTAGAAGTGAATTCACCCTCTCCGCTTGGGGAGAGGGTCGCCGCTTCGGCGGGGTGAGGTCTGCGGCTCGGGCCTCGGTACCCTTCACAATCTGGTTGTGCGCGACGGGCGACCCGGAGGATCGTTGGTGCATGAAGACGCCGCTCCTTCGCCTGCTTCGTCGCGCCCACCGCCTGCACCAAGAGTCCGCGCGCAGCGGTGTCCCCGTCGACGAATTGCGCGCGTCGCGTCGCACCTTTCTCGGCGCCGCCGCGGCCACCACGCTGCTCGCCGCGTGCCCGCCCAACGGCGAGAAGCCGTTGCCGTCGGGCGACAAAAAGAAGGTCGTCATCGTCGGCGGCGGCATGGCCGGCATCCACTGCCTGCACCGGCTCGTCGGCCTCGGCGTCGACGACGTCACCCTCTACGAGGCCCAAGAGCGGCTCGGCGGCCGCATGTTCACCGACCGCACGACCTTCGCGCCGCTGCACGCCGAGCTCGGCGGCGA
The DNA here is from genome assembly GCA_031384945.1 of Deltaproteobacteria bacterium. Taxonomy (GTDB): domain Bacteria; phylum Myxococcota; class UBA727; order UBA727; family VGSZ01; genus VGSZ01. Next base: position 264 of record JANNAY010001025.1, on the reverse strand, counting down.
GCTGATCGACACCGACCATGAGGTGATGCGCGGCCTCGTCGACGAATTGGGGCTGACGCTGCTCGACTACAAAGACGACGACGCCGCCCTCGACGCCATCGTCGCCTACTTCGGCGGCGCCCGCGTCTCCGTCGACGACATTCTCGCCGCCTACGCCCCCATCGCCGCCCGCATCGACAGCGACCTCGCCACCATCTCTGGCGACGGCTTCGTCACCTACGACGCCAACAACGGCGGCAGCGCCCTCGACGCGCTGTCGATCAA
>JANNAY010000968.1:0-3179 GCA_031384945.1 Deltaproteobacteria bacterium | reverse complement strand
CGGGCTCGCCCTCCCAGTACTCGCCGACGACGAAGAGCTTCTTGCCCGCGTGCTGCTCGAGGGCGTCGATCCACTGGGGAAAGAACCAGGCCGAGATGTGCTTCACAGCGTCGAGGCGAAAGCCGTCGACGCCGGTCGTGTCGAGGTACCACTTGCCCCAGCGCAAGAGCTCGGCGCGCACCTCACCGCTCTCCATGTCGCAATCGTTGCCGAGCAGGTGGGCGTAGTTGCCCTTCTCGAGGGCGACTTCGCGATCGAAGGTCTTGCCGTCGATCAAATAGACGGTGTTTTTCTCGTCCGGCCGATCTGCATCATAGTCTACAGCGTCGAAGTGCTGCGCGTTCCACGAAAAGCTCGAGTGCTTCTGCTTGCGGCCGGGAAAGTCGAATTTCGTCCAGGCGCGGATGTCGCGGGCGGGACTTCTCGGCGCGCGACGGTCGTCTTGCGCGAAGGGCGTCGCGCGAATGACCTCGGTGCCCTCGCCGCCGCAGCGGTGGTTGAGCACGATGTCGGCATACACTTGCATACCCAGTGACTGAATGGTTTGGATCGCGGCGAGATACTCATCGCGCGTGCCATATTTTGTACGTACCGATCCCTTCTGATCGAATTCGCCGAGGTCGTAAAGGTCGTAGACGGCGTATCCGACGTCGGCAGCGCCGCCGGCGCCATTGTCGGCGGGCGGAAACCACACGGCGCTGACGCCGCGGGCGGCCAACTCGGGCGCCCGCCGCGCCGCCTCGTTCCACAGGCTGCCGTCGGCGGGCGAGTACCAGTGAAAAAACTGCATCATGACGCCGTTGAGCTCGGTCATTCGCGGACTGTACGGCGGGTTGGACCTCGAGGTGAGCCTTTGACAGAGTGCCGTCTGTGACAGGCCGGGACGACGACAAGCCAGGAATCGGCGACTCCACCGAGGTGGTGACCTACGAAGAGGCGCTCAAGCGGCGCCCGGCGTCAGCACCGGTGAAGCTCGGGCGCTACAAGCTCGAGAAGGTCATCGCTCAGGGCGGCATGGCCGAGATTTGGCTCGCCACCGTCGAGGGTCCGGGTCGATTTCAGAAAAAAGTGGTGCTCAAGCGCATCCGCCCGTCGTTGGTGAAGCAGGCCACCGACCAGTCTCACGACAAGGGCGGGCAGGCCGGGCGCAGCGTCGAGATGTTCGTGCGCGAGGCAAGGCTGCTGGCATCGCTCGAGCACAAACACATCGTGCAAGTGATCGAGCTGGGCGTCGAGCCGGCAACAGGCCCCGGCAAGCAGCCCGAGCACTACATCGCGATGGAGCACCTCGAGGGCCTGACGGTGCGCGACCTCGCGTTGCGCGTCTGGCAAGCGAAGCGCCCCCTGCCCCTCGAGGTCGCGCTGCGCATCGTCGCCGACGCCTGCCTCGGCCTCGAGCACGCGCACAAGCTCACCGACGAGCGCGGACAGCCCGCCAACCTCGTCCACCGCGACATCTCGCCCGACAACCTGTTCGTGACGACGTCAGGGCTGACCAAGCTGCTCGACTTCGGCATCGCCAAACGCGAAGACTGGTCGAACCTGACGATGGCCGGCGAGCTCAAGGGCAAGGTGCCGTACATGGCGCCCGAGCAGCTCAAGGGCGACCGCGTCGACGCCCGCACCGACTTGTTCGCCGTCGGCGTCGTTCTCTACTGGCTGCTCACCGGTCGTCGTCCCTTCGACGGTCCGTCTGACGTCTTCACCATGAAGGCGATCCTCGACGACGCGCCGCGGCCGCTGCGGGCGTTGAACCCGCAAGTGCCGCCGATGCTCGAAGACGTCGTCTTGAGCTGCCTCGAGAAAGACCCCGAGCTGCGCATCTCGTCGGCGGCGGCCCTGCACGACGCGCTGTCGATGTTGTTGATGGGCGTCACAGGCAACGCCCCCAGCGCCGCCGACGTCGTCGCCGCGGCCATGGCGCTGCCGCCGTCGACCTACGAGGTCGTCCCCGACGTCGCCGCCGTGCCGGTGCAGCGCTGGGGCGGTCCGAATCCGCTCGGCCCGGGTTCGACGTCGTCGATGGCGTCGCCGACGATCACCGCGTCGCGCTCGGCCTCGCCGATCCCGCTGGCGCGCGATGTGTCGTCGCAGAAGACGCAGCAGATGGCCCTCGACGGCAAAGTCGCCATGGTCGTCGGCGCCGGGGGCGAGGTCACCGCGGTGCCGTCGACGTCGGCCTCGTCGGTGGCGGCGTCGTCGGTGGCGGCGTCGTCGCTGGCGTCGGTGCCGTCGTCTGCGCCGGTGGGAAACAAGACGGTGCTCGGCGGTGGCGGCGACACCAGCGAGACCTTCTACGAGATCCCCGCCACCGATGTGCCCTCGGTGCCGCCGCCGCCGTCGATGCCGCCGTCGTCGCCGTCGGTGGGCTTCTTGCCGACCGATCCGGTGGCAACCTTGCCGCCGCCGCCACCACACCTCGCGGGGCAGCTGGCAGAGGCCGCCACGGTGCAGCGCACGGCGCCGCCGCCCGTCATCCCGCCCGACGCCGCCACGGTGCAGCGTCGACGATCGTGGAAAGACGACGTGCCCGCCGAGCTGCGCGACACCGTCGACCTCGGCCTCGACGCCCACGGCAACCCCGTGGCGCAGAAGCCGCTGCTGCCGATGCCGTCGCCGCCGTCGCTGCCGACGTTCACGCAGCCGGCTCCGCTCGGTGAGCCGTCGGCGTCGGGCGCCCGCAACGTCGTCGCCATGTTCGCCGGCGTCGTCGTCGCCCTCTTCGTCCTCTTCGTCGTCGCCATCGCCGTCGGCGCCGTCGACAACCCCTTCGCCAAAGTCCCCGCCGTCGTCGACGCCGGATTCGTCGCCGTCGTCGTCCCCGTCGTCGTCGACGCTGGCGTTGTCGTTGCGGTCGTCCCCGTCGTCGTCGATGCCGGCGCCCCCGCCATCGTCGATGCCGGCGTCGTCGAAGTCGTCGAAGTCGTGGTCGACGCAGGCGTCGCTGTCGCCGTCGACGAAGACCTGCCCCCCGACGGAAAAGATGACGAAAAGACGCCGCTGTCGAAGAAGAAGAAGCGGGCGCACCCGAAGCAGCCCACGGCAGCCGTCGGTGAAGGCAGCTTGCTGATCCGCGTGCGGCCGTGGGCCAGGGTCTCGATCGACTCGCTGCCCGTCGGCACGACGCCCTTCCCCGTCCTCGCGCTGCCGGCCGGAAAGCACCGCGTGCGGCTCGAGCA
>JANNAY010000905.1:0-6286 GCA_031384945.1 Deltaproteobacteria bacterium | reverse complement strand
CGACAAGAGCTTGCCGGCGTGCTTCTCGACCTGGGCGCGAAACGCCTCTTTGCCCGTCGGACGCAGCAACATCGACCCCAGATCGCGGTCGAGGGTCATGGCGACGACGACGATGGCGCGTCCGAGCTCGCTGACGTTCTTCTGGTGCACCGTCAGCTGCGCCGTCAGCGCTTTGCCGACGTCGCGCGCGGCGAGCAGCTGGGGCTTCTGCAGACGATCGACGCCGCTGAGTCCGGTGCGCTTGCCGTCGGCGAACAGCTCGTCGACGAGCTTGGCGATCGCCTCACCCTGCGGCGCCGACGACGCGATCACGACGCTGTCGTAGAAGCCGCGGCGCCGCGCCCGCCGCAGCGCAGACGGACCGGTGTCGCCCGAGATGGGCCGCGCTAGGTCGACGAGGGCCACGACGCCTTTGGCGAGGCGTTCGGCGATGGCGGTGCCTTCGTCGACCTGCCGCGCCCCCGACGCCGCCCGCGCCGCCATCGACGCCGCCGACAGCACACCCTCAGGGCGCGCGCCAAACCCCGACCCCTCGAGAGTCTTCAAGGTCGGCGTCTCGATCGACTTCTCGTCGTTCTTTTTGCGCACGAGGCCGCCGATGCCTTCGTCTCTGGCGTCGACGGCGGCCTTTTCGACGAGCGGCGACAGCCCACGCACGACGGCGGCGATCAAGGGCCACGGTTTCGGCAGCTTCGATCCCTCGTCGCCCCGCGCCAGCGTCTTGATCACCTCAGAGCCCGCGCGCGGCAGCAGCTCGTCATGCTTCTTGAGCATCTCTTTCAGACGCAGCAGGTGCGTGGACAACAACGCCCACGCCTCGTCGAGCCCGAGCATCTTCAAGCGGTCGCCCGCGACGACATCCACCTTGTCGACGACGGCTGCGACGAGGGCGCCGAGTACGACGGCGTCTTTGTCGACGGCGAGGGTGACGTCTCTGGCGCCGCGTTCGACTTTGGCGAGTTCTCTGGCGCGTTCGACGAGGCTGACGACGCCGGCGGCTTTGTCGACGACGGCGGCTTTGACGACGGCGGGGGCGACGACGGCGTTGAGGGCGATGGCGGTGGCGTCGCCGTCGTCGACCTGCGCTTGCAGCAGATGCAAGAGCGCCGCCGGACGCAGCGTCGCCTCGACGACGCCGACGATGGCGCTGAGCCGCGCGCGCGCTTTCGGAAACGCGACATGCACGTCGAGGCTCTTCTGCACGGCGAGCAGCTGCGCGTCGGACTGCGCCACGCCGAGAAACTTCTCGATCGCGTCTGGCGTCAGCAGCTTCGACAAGCGCTTGCCCACCTCGGGCGCCGCCACCTTCTGCTCCAACAGCTTCTTTGCGGCTTCGACGGCGTCGATGCCGGCGTGTGAGGCCTGTCCTGGCCCCTGCATCTTCGACCACGCCCGCTTCTGCTTCGTCCCGTTCGACGCCTTTTCATCGAAGCCGAGCGTGAACCCCATCTTCTTCGCGAACGCCGCGGCCTCGGCCTTCGACGGACACATCACCACGGCCCCCGCCTGGATCGGCCCCGCCGTCGGCAGCGACGGATTCAAGTCCGCGATCAACGACGACAGCCGCGTGTCTTTGAACACCACGACCGCGACGTCGGCGACGGACTCTTTGCCCGTCACCCGAATCTTCCGACGCTGGTCGCCTTGCGGCGGCGGTGGTTGCATGCGGCCTCAAGTGAAAAATGCGGGACCGAGCCCGCACGTTTCACACTCTGATGAAATTTGGTTCAGCGAATGTTGCCAATGGCGTTCTGCGCGGTCTGGTGGAGCGAGTTCATGATATTCGACAGGGCCTGCTGCATCTCCGACACCTTCTGCAGCGCTTCTTTCAGCTCTTCGAACTTCTCGCTGCGGGCTTCGGCCTTTTCGCTGAAGTCGTTGCCGGCCGAGGTCTTGCGGCGCTCGAAGTCCGTCTTCTTGGTGTTCAGCGCCGCCTGCTTCTTGTCCTTGTCGGGACCAGCCGCCATGCCAGCGATGCCTTCCTGCTCTTTGTTGAGCCCCTGCAGCTCGCCGTCGAACTTTCCGTCGATCTGCTTTTTCGCATCCGACGCCGCCGTGCGATCATTCTTCTCTTTCTGAAGGTCGATCTTCACTTCGGATTCAGATTGCTTGATGACCGCACGCATGAGCAAGAAGATCATGTCTTCAAACGAGAGGTTCGGGTTGCTGAGGATCTTGTCGATGTCGCGCGTGGCCTTCTCGAGGTCGCGCTCGAGCTTCGCGAGCTTCGGATCTTTGCTGCCGCTGACGCGACCGCCCTTCGGCCCGCTGATTTCGCCGGTGATGAAGTCGTTGGACACGAAGCCGCTGTTGACGTCGCCAGCGCCGCCGACGTTGCCACCGAAGCCCGCGTTCGGGTGGTTCTTCATGTAGTCGGCGATGTCGCCCTTGTAGGCGGCGCCGTCGCGCGTCGAGAGCTGCGGCGGGCGGTCTTCAAACTTGTTGATCGTCTTGCCGCTGCCACCGTCGATGGAGGCGTTGCGTCCGCCGCCTTTGATGATGTCGAGACTGCCGCCGCCGCGGATGGTGGCGTTGTTGCCTTCGACTGTGATGACGTCGACGCCTTTGCCGCCGCTGACCTTGGCGTTGTTGCCGCTGACGGTGAGCTTGTCTCTGCCGAGGCCGCCGTCGACCTTGGCGTTGTCGCCGTCGACGTTGACGCGGTCTTTGCCGGCGCCGCCGTAGACTTTGACGTTGTCGCCTTCGACGGAGACGACGTCGTCACCGCGGCCGGCGATGACCTTGACGCCGTCGACGCCCTTGACGTTCACGGCGTCTTTGCCGTCTTTGGCCAGGATGATGAGGTTCTCGGCGTCCTTCGCCGACAGCGTCGTCGACTCGCCGTTGATGCTCACCTTCACCGAGCCGTCTTTCTGGCGCTCGACGCTGATGGTGTCGTTGCCGTTGCTGGCGATGACGTAGGTGTTGTCGCCCATGCGCTCGACGGTGCCGCCGCCGACGCTCGTGACGTTGGCTTCGGCGTCTTTGACGGCGACGGCGCGCAGCTGGTCGACGTGAACCGTTGAGCCGGTGAAGCGCTCAAAGGCCGTCGACGGAGACTCCGGCGTCTGCATCCGCGTCGCCGCCGGATCCTGCGCCGCCGCCTGCTGCGCCGGGGTCGGCTTCGCCGCCGCCGCCGCCGGAGCACCCGCCTTTGCGCCGCCAGCACCACCGAGCGCGCCGCCAGCGGCACCGAGCAGCTGGAACCCATCAATGATCGCGGGGATGGCGCCGGGGCCGCCGGAGAAGGCGTTGACGCCCATCGAGATGCCGTCGACGACGGCGGGCGGCAGATCGGCGCCGGGGATGATGCTGTCGATGGCGCCAGCCGTGATGTTGCCGATCGAGGTCTTGTCGATGAAGGCGACGGCGCCGCCGACGAAGCCGTTCTTCTCGGTCTCTTTGGCGATGTCGTTGATGCTCTCGGTGACGTGGCGACCCGCTTCGTTGACGACGCGGCCGGCCTCGTTGCTGATGGCCTTGCCAACGTTGGAAGCGGCCTTGCCCATGTCCTTCAACCAGTCGCCCATGACGTGCTCCGTTGTGTGGTGTTGCGCTTCTTCTCATTCCTCGCGGCGTGCCAGCCGCTTTCGAAGCGCAAGTCCTTGATTTCGTTGATGTCTACGTCTGCGTCTTCTGCGCCGTCCCGTTCCGTTGGAACGAGCGGCGTTCCATCAGGCCGGCAAGGGCAGGGGCAGGGCGCCACCGCCGCCAGCGGCACCGAGCAGGCCCATGATCGGGCCGAGCATGTCGGTGATGCCGCCCGATGAGGGACCGGCGCCGAGCAGTCCCGCGACGGCGTCGCCGCCAGCGGGGGCAGGGGCGCCTGGGGCGCCGCCGGCCGCGGCGCCGGTCATCATGCCGCCCGCGGCGGTCATGCCCATGCCGATCATGGGCAACACGACGGGCAGCGCGGCGATCAGGGGCGCCGCCGCGCCACCGGTGACGGCGGTGAGGGCGGTGCCGATGGCGCCGCCGATGAGCGGTCCGGTGACCGGGTTGGCGAGCAGCGGGCCGAGGATGCTGAACGCCGGCCCGAGGATGCCCATGATCGGCTTGAACATCTCGCCGAGCTGCCCGAGGAAATCGAGGGGACCGCCTGCAGGTGGAGCGGCCTCGGCCGCCTGCGTCGGCGCCGTCGGAGCCGCCGGCTGCGCAGCCGCAGGAGGCGGCAGGGCATCGATGCTGCCGATCTGCACCCCATTGGCGTCAGCGATGCCCTGCAGCTCGGCCATCGCCTCGGGGCTGTCGCGCAGCGCACACATGATCACGACGGTGCTCTGGGCCGACATGCTCATGTCGGAGTCGAGGGCGGCCTTGGCCTCGGGGTACTTGGCCGCAAATTCAGGATCGTTGCGCAGTTGGTCGAGCGCGCCAGTGACCTGCACGAGCTGGTCGTAGCCGCCGCGAATCTCGACGATGTTGACCTCGTAGCTCTTGGTCTCGACGCCGCCGACGCCGTCTTCGGCGAAGCCGCTGCGCTCAGGATGTCCTGGCACCTTCGGCTGGTTGCCGCTGCCGCGCAGCTGGTCGACGTCAGGAGGGGGCACTGCCTGCTGCGGCGCCGACGGCTTCACACCCGGCGTCGACGGCGACGTGAAGAGGTCGAAGAGGTCTTTCAGGGCGATCGGGTTGCCGGTGAGGTAGTTGACGCCGGCGCTGATGCCTTCTTTGACCTTGGGGTCGAGGGCGCCCTTGCCGGTGGCGACGTCGGCGACGTTGGCCGTCTGGTGGCCGAGCGACGCGACGTCGAGAAACTGCAGCGCGCCGCCGATGAAGCCGCCAGTCTCGACGGCTTTGCCGATGCTGTTGACGTCTTCGGTGGCGAGCTTGCCGGCCTCTTTGACGGCGCTGCCGGCTTCGTTACCGATGGAGCCAAAGAGCTTGCCCAGGGCGGCCATGGGGTCGTTGCTCTTGTTGTTGACGCTGGTCATCGAAGTCTCCTGCAGTTGCGTGTTGCGGAGGGCTTCGCCAGCGGCGTGCCAGACAGCGCTCCCCCCCAGACACGCAAGACAGCGCCATTCTGCGCCAAGACGGCGGCCAGCGTCACGCAGCCCGTCGTTCCAGCTGGAACGCGGCCGTTTCAGCCGGGTTTCAGCGCGTGCGGGTGAGGGCCGGACCGAAGGCCTTCGGGCGCTTGTCGGCGGTGCACATGTTGTTGTCGGCCGGGCGCTGGCCAAGCTGCAGCGTGCTGCCGTTGACGAAGACGACGTCGTAGTCGCTGGCGCAGGCGGCCTTGGCGGGGAAGCCCATGGCGGGGCAGCCGGCGTCGAGGATGTCTTGGGTCTTGCCGACGCCGTAGGGCGACTTGCCGCACGACATCGACTGCAAGAACGCGATGAAGCCGTCGACGTGCGGGGTGACGGTGCGGGTGGCGAAGTCGAAGCGGGCGTCGAAGGCGCCGGGCAGCGTCGTCGACGGTTGCTCGAGCGTCCACGGGCCGTCGACGTGGACAGTGCCTGTGCGCGCGGCGCAGGCGTCGTCGCCGTAGAAAGAGAGGTCGAGGGCCCAGGTCGACGGTTGAACGTCGAGGTCCATCTTGGCGAAGCCGTCGGTGCCGTCGGCGTTTTGCACGGCGAAGCAGGCCGAGGCCCAGCCGCCAGCAAGGGCCGGCGGCGCCAACGGGATCGTGTGCGGGTCAGGGCGCTTCTGGTCGCCGGGGCAGGCGGCGGCAAAGACGGCGACGACGACAGCGGGGACGACGACGGCAAGGCGGGACATCGTTCGGACCTGCGCTCTGAGAGAGGAGGAGAGGGCGGTGAGGGCAAAAAAAACTGCTGCGCACATCGCAGGGGACCCTACCGTTGCTCCCTTCCGGGCCTGGCGGGGTTCAGGCGTTGCGATTGCGCAGCAGCGCAGCCCGCTTACCCAAAGACCGCGGCGTCGACAATCGCCAATCGCAGCGTGCTGTCGACGCCTGCGACAGATGACCGACGCGCGGTGCAGACGTAGGTGCGCGCCGAGGCGCTGACTGTTCGACCGCGGGGCGGTCGCGCCGTCGACGTCGAGGCCCGTCTATGGTGCCGCTGTGCAACGACGACGACCCCGACGAAGCAGGCGCAGCGCACGCAGCGTCGTCAGCGTCGTCTCCGTCGTCGGCACCTTCGTCTGCGCGGGATGTCCGGCGCTGCCAGTGCCGTGCGACGACAAAAGCGCGTGTCCGTCACAAGAGCTCGGCTGCGTCGAGGGCGCGTGCCTGCCGCGCCCGCTGATCGCCAACGTCGATGGCGATGGCAGCGACCGCGCCTTCTCCGGCGACGACAGCGACACAGCCTTCGGACGCCGC
>JANNAY010000843.1:0-3204 GCA_031384945.1 Deltaproteobacteria bacterium | reverse complement strand
TGAAGAAGCAGATGGAGTGGTGCCACGAAGCGCCCTTCTATGTGCTCGGCCCCCTCGTCACCGACATCGCGCCTGGCTACGACCACATCACCTCGGCCATCGGCGCGGCCATGGCGGGTTGGTACGGCACGGCGATGCTTTGCTATGTGACTCCGAAAGAGCACCTGGGTTTGCCCAACGCTGAAGATGTCAGAAACGGCATCATCGCGTACAAGATTGCCGCGCACGCTGCTGACGTCGCCCGCCACCGAAAGGGCGCCCGCGACCGCGACGACGCCCTCTCGCGTGCTCGCTACGGCTTCGATTGGAACGAGCAGTTCCGCCTGTCCCTCGATCCCGAGCGCGCCAAAGAATACCACGATGAAACGCTCGACCACGAGCATTTCAAGACTGCAAAGTTCTGCTCGATGTGCGGACCAAAATTCTGCTCGATGCGCATCTCTGAAGACATCAAGAAGCTCGCCGACGCCCACGCGCTGACGCCGCGCCCCTTGCTCTCCACCGAGAAGGGCGACGGCTGCGTCACCGAGACCGACGTCGCCGACAACGGCGGCAGCACCGGTCTCGTCCAGCTCGGCTCGAAGAGCTCCCAGAGCACCACCCGCGTCTGACCCTCTCCTTCTTCAAATAGCGCGGGGCTCTGCCCCGTCGTCCGGCCACGAGCCATGGACGACGGGGCAGGAGCCCCGCGCTATTTCGCAGTTGGCGGATCCACCCTGATCTGGGCCGCTCGTTCGGGGAGATCCGCCACAGTGTTTCCGTTGCGCCACGGGTTTCTCCTCGACAGCGCGTTTGTCGAGGAGAACGCAAGGTCGCCCCACCGGGGCAAGCTTGTGCAGAGCGGGGTTCAGCTCCTTAGAATCGGGACGATCCCAAGGGCTCCACCACTGAGATCGTCGACGACGCGCTGTGTTGCACACGGTCCGCGGTGCCGACGAAGGCGAGAAGAATGTTCAAGCCGGCCGCTCTGCTCCTTGCCACGCTCGCGACCCTCTCGTGTTCGACGACCCCGACGGCGCGGGCGTCAGAGACCTTGTCGACGATGTCAGCGCCTTCTTCGAGAACCACCACGGCACCGCAGGCGCTGACGCCGTCGGCGCTCGAGGCCGACGTGCTGCGCGAGCTCAACCTGCTGCGCCGCAACCCAAAGGCCTACGGCGCCATCCTCAGAACGTGGAGCGGCCGGTACAACGGCAAGATCCTGCACGCGCCGTCGCAGACGCGTGCCATCCAGACCATCGAAGGCGAGGCCGCCCTCGTCGAAGCCATCGCCATCGTCGAAAGCGCGCCCGCCCTGCAGACCATGGGATGGCTCGACGCCCTGTCGCTGGCCGCCAACGACCACGTGAGGGCCCAGGGCGCCACCCGCACCATCGGGCACAAGGGCGAAGACGGCACGAACTCACTGCAGCGCATCTCGCGCCACGGACGCTCGCGCGGCCGCTCCGCCGAGGTCATCGACTACGGCTGGCGAGACGCGCGCTCCATCGTCATCGACCTGCTCGTCGACGACGGCATCGCCGACCGCGGACACCGCCGCGCCCTGCTCGACCCGCTCTACGCCGTAGCGGGCGTCAGCTGCGGCAGCCACGCCCGCTACGGCGTCATGTGCGTCGTCGAGATGGCCGAGCGCTTCGATGCATTTCCTGTCACCGCGCCCGCCGCGCCGCCCGTCACCATCGCCGCTGCCCGTTGAGCTGAGGTCTTCATGAAAACGTCCTTCTTCGTCGCCGGCGCCGTCGCTGCCGCTGTCTCCGGCTTTGGCTCCGGCTGCGCCGAAAGCAAAGGCGACGGCGTCATCGACACCACCTTCGACGCCTGCCAACCGCTCTTGCTCGACGCGCAAGACGGCAGCGCCGAAGAGAAGCTCTCGATCGCCGAAGCGGCGCAGCTGTGGAACGACATCGCCGGCACCCAGGTCACCGTCGACCCCGCCGCCTTCGTCGGTGACGCCGTCGTGCCCGTATTTTTCGACAAAGCCGGCGCCGCCTACCACGGCCAATACGACGACACAGAAGGCGTCATCTACGTCAACGACGACATCGACAGCGACCACGCCCGCGCCGTCACCCTCGCCCACGAAGTCGGCCACGCCTTCGGCCTCTTCCACGTCGACGTCGACGACGACGTCAGCGTCATGAACAACGGCAACCTCGTCACCGAACCCAACGGCTTCGACGTCGACAACGTGCACAAGCTCTGGGGCGTTTGCGCGCCCTGAAAGCAGAAGCGCGACCCACCGGGGCCGCGCTTCTCGTTCGCTGTTTGTGTTGGTTCAGAACTCGAAGCCGAGCGCGGCGCCGGCCGACCAGCCGTTGAGGCTCGATTCACCGAAGCTCGAGGTCTCGTTGCCGAACAAGTCGGAGCCGATGGCCTGGCGGTAGGTCGCGCGGGTATCGAGGGTCACGCCCGAGAAGCCGAAGGCCATGCCGAGGCCGAGGGGCACGGTCATGACGTCATCTTCGTTGCTCAAGTCGGCGCTCAGCGAGGTGTCGCTGACGACGTTGTAGCGGTTCCAACCGATGCCGCCGAAGGTGTAGGGCTCGATGAGAAACTTGCCCTCTTCACCGGGGGTCAGCGGCACGTTCAAGCGCGCGATGCCTTCGACACCGTTCGACATCAGCCAGGCTTCGTTGCCGACGCCGAGGGCCGAGATGTCACGGGCCGAGCCGGTGTAGCCGACCTCGGCGCCGAGCACGCTGCGCGTGCCGAGGCCGACGCGGGCGTCCCAGTAGCCGCCGACGCCGGTGCCGCTGGTGGCATCGGGCTGCGTGAAGTTCGTCGCGCCGCCACCGAGAAAACCGTAGACGCCGGCGGGCGTGACGAGGGCGTTGCCGATCTTGTCTTGCTTCGCGCGCTCATCGGCGAGGGCCGACTCGTAGCGCATGCGCTCGGCCGAGAGCTGCTTGTTGCTGTCGGCTTCGACAGACGCGCGCTCTTCAGCGCGCGCCTTGTCGAGATCGGCCTGGTGGGCCTGATGCGCCGCCTGCTGGTCGGCGTTGAATTCTTCGGCGGCGCGCGCGCGCTCTTCAGCACGAATGCCGTCGAGCGTCGCTTGATCCTGCGGCGCCGGCAGGATCACCGTGGTCGACGATGACGACGTCGTCGAAGGCGTCGAAGGCGTCGAAGGCGTCGACGTCGAGGGCTCTGTCGTCGCCACGAGCTTCGCCTTCTTGGCCTTCGTCGTCTTCGTCTTCGTCGACG
>JANNAY010000841.1:0-5584 GCA_031384945.1 Deltaproteobacteria bacterium | reverse complement strand
GCCACGAGCGCCTCGCGCAGCTGCTGCGGATCCCAGGGTTTCTGCAGCAGCAGGATGTCAGCGGCGGGCGGGATGACGGTGGCCGACATCAGGATGCAGCACACCGAGGGGTGGGTGACGGCAAGACGGCGGATGAGCGCGTCGCCTGACATGCCCGGCATGTGGTGGTCGGTCACGACGACGTCGACGGCGGTGCGCTCGATCAATGCCAGCGCCTCGGCGGCGCTGTGCGCGAACGACAGCTGGTACCGCTCGTGCCGCAACACACGCCGCACGCTCTCGAGCAAGAGATGGTCGTCGTCGACGAAGAGGATGTGCGGCACCGGCGGCGCGGCGGGCAAGACCGGTCGAGGTGCGTCGAGCACCTCGCGCACGCGGGCGATCAGCTCGGCCGGCGACGCAGGTTTGCGCAGCAGCGCGACGCCTTCACCGATGCCGTCGAGGCGGTCGTCGAAGTGGCCCGACATGAACAGCACACGCATCTTTGGGTGCAGCAGACACAAGCGATCGGCCACCTGCCGCCCGTTCATGCGCGGCATGACGACGTCGCTCAGCAGCAGGTCGATCGAGGGCGCGCGTTCGGCGATCAGAAACGCCTCGCCGCCGTTCTGCGCCTCGAGCACCTGATAGCCGTGACGGCGCAGCACCGTGACGACGAGCCCGCGCACGGCGTCTTCGTCTTCAACGACCAGCACGGTCTCGTTGCCTCTGCCGGTGGCGGGTGCGACGGCGACGGCGACGGCGACGGCGACGGCGGGCACGGTGAGGGCGTCTTCGGTGATCGGCAAAACAATGAAAAACGTCGCGCCTTCGCCATGTCGGCTGCGCACGATGAGGTGTCCGCCGCTCTGCTTGACGATGCCGAACACGGTCGAGAGCCCGAGCCCTGTGCCACTTCCTGGCTCTTTCGTCGTGAAGAACGGCTCGAAGATGCGCGCGCGCGTAACGTCGTCCATGCCGACGCCGCTGTCGCGGACGATGACGACGGCGCCGCGGCCGTCGACGATCTCGGCGCGTTCGGCGTCGGTGAAGCCGGCGTCGTCGATGCTGGCGGTGGCGACGACGACGCGGCCGCCGACGGGCATGGCGTCGCGGGCGTTGACCACGAGGTTGATCAACACCTGCTCGAGCTGTCCGGGGTCGACTTTGACGCGGCCGACGCCCTCACCCGGCGCGACGACGAGCTCGATCTGCTCGCCGACGAGTTGGCGCATCATGCGGGTCAAGCCCTCGACGACGCGGTTGGGGTCGACGACGCGCGGTTGCAGCACCTGCCGCCGGCTGAAGGCCAGCAGCTGCTGCGTGAGGGTCACGGCGCGCGCGGTGGCATCGATGATCTCTTGCACGTCGGCGCGCAGGGGCTCGTCGACCTCGCGCTGCACCAGCGACCCATAGCCATGGATCACGGTGAGCACGTTGTTGAAGTCATGGGCGATGCCGCCGGCGAGCAGGCCGATCGCCTCCATCTTCTGCGCTTGTCGCAGGCGGTCTTCGGCCGCGCGCAACGCCGTCAGGTCGCGCACGCTCTTGCTGACGCCGTGGATGACGCCGCTCGCGTCGCGCAAGAGCGTGGTGGTGACGGCGACGGCGACCGTGCTGCCGTCTTTCTTCACGCGCGATGTCTCGCGCTCGCCGACGACGTCACCGAGCAGCACCCGCTGAAGGGCCCGGCTCTCTTCGTCGACGTGAGCCGGCGGATACAGCTCTTCGACGCGGCGGCCGACGATCTCTTCGGCGTCGTAGCCGAACAGGCGCGCCGCCGCCGGGTTCCAACTCGTGATGACGCCGTTGACGTCGACGCTGATGACGGCGTCGGGTGAGGCTTCGACGATGGCGGCGAGCCGGGCCTGCGTCTCGATGGCGCGGCGTCGTTCGCTGAGGTTGTTCACCACCGCGACGGTGCCGTCGAAGCGGCCGGCCGCGTCTTGCAACGGCGTCGATGTCACCTGCACCCAGACGTCGCTGCCGTCTGTGTGCGGCAGCGCGATCTCGAAGCACTCGGCGGTCTGCTGTTGCTCGCGGCGTGCGCGGCGCGCTGCGGCGCGCTGGTCGTCGGCCCGCACGAAGTCATAGGCAGACCGCCCGACCATCTCCGCCGACGCGCGTCCCAACATCGCCGCGAGGCGCGCGTTGATGAACGTCGTCACCGCGTCTTTGTCGGTGACCCAGATGCCCTCTGAGGTGCCCTCGACGATGCGGCGAAACAGCTGCTCGCGCGCGCGCAGCTTCTCGGTGGCCGTGCGCTGCTCGGTGATGTCGTGCAAGACGCCGACGAAGCGAGCGTCCCCGTTGTGGCTCGCGCCTTCGAGCACCGCGTGCAGATGCACCCACCGCACCTCACCGCCCGGTCGCACGATGCGAAAGTTGGCTTCTAACTCGCTGTCGGCGTCGACGCTGGCGGCGAGGGCGCGCAGCCGGTCGCGATCGTCGGGGTGCACCAGCGCGTCGAGCTGCGGCGGCTGTGGTGCCTCGTCGCCAATGCCGACGATGCGTCCGAACTCAGACGACCAGGCGAGCACGGTGCGCGAGCGCGGATCGACGACGCAGCTGCCGACATGCGCCAGCGCCTGCGCTTTTTCGAGAACGTAGGTGCGCTCGCGCACGCGCTCGCGCACGCGATGTCGCTCGGTGACGTCGCGCAGCTGCAGCAGCACGGCGCCGACCGCAGGATCGGCGAGCAGGGTGGTGGCCGTGCTCTCGACCCAGCGCAGGCTGCCGTCTTTGTGGCGGGCCTGAACCTCGATGGTGCGGCTGCCACCCGCGTCGCCCAGCACCACTTCGAACCTCGACGTGAGCCGCGCCTGCTCGACGCCCGTGGTGAACTCGGTGCGGTTGCGACCCACGACCTCGTGCGGGGCAAAGCCCAGCAGCCGCTCGATGCCGGCGGAGACGAAGACGATGACCCCGTCGACGTCGGCGAGGGCGAGGGTGTCGGCGCTGTGGTCGACCAGCGCGCGGAAGCGCGCTGCGTCCATCGTGGCTGTGTCCGCGCTGGCCATCGCCGAAGTGTCGACGAGAAACGGACGAATTTGAACCACCGCGCGTCGAACGTCTGTGCGCTGCTCCTCAGGGCGACCCGAGCGTCATGGCCAGCACGCCGCTCACTCCAGCGATCCGCACGCGGAGCTCGGCACGTTCGTCGCCGAGCTGTTGCACCGTGAACAGCTGCGGCGCGCTGCCCACACTGAGCGGTGCGCCGAGTCCGTCGACGGCGTAGGCGTCGCTGGCTGCCCCGTCTTCGGCGACGACATCGACGGCGACGACATCGGCGGTGGCGCCGCTGCCGTTGACGAGGGCGACACCGCAGACGTCGCTGTTGGCGAAGGCGGCGCAGCTGCCGTCGGCGACGAGGGCGACGACGCCGCTGCGAACAGCGGCGAGGCCGAAGACGCCGTCGCCAAGGGCGCCGACGAGAGAGAGGACGCCGACAGAGACATCTTCGCCGGCGCCGACGACCGTGCTGAAGCCGAGCAGCACAGTGTCACCAGGCCCGATCGACGCGGGCAGCGCTGGTGCGTCGCTGGTGGCGTAGCCGCCGCCCGAGACGGCGATGGCCAACAGGTCGATGCGCGCCGCTGTGACGTTGCGCAGACGAAAGGTGCAGGTGGGCCGATCGTCGTCGACGACGGGGAAGATGGCGGTGCCGCCCATCGCCCGGCACGGCGGCAACAAGCTGATCTCCAGATCGAGGATCGCGCCCTGCGGGTCTCCTCCTTCGCCTTCGCCTTCTTCGCCTTCGCCTTCGCCTTCTTCGCCTTCGCCTTCTTCGCCTTCGCCTTCGCCTTCTTCGCCTTCGCCGCCTTCGTTGCCGCCGCCGCCGACGTCGATGACGCAGTAGCCGTCGTCGCAGACGTGGGCGCGCGGACAGGCCGCGTCGCCCTCGCAGGCGATCTCGTCGTTGACGACAGAGAGGACGCTGCAGCCGCCGACGAAGACGCCGCCGACGAAGACGCCGCCGACGACGACGCCGACGAAGACGCAGGAGAAGACGAAGTCACGCACGGATCGACAGCGGCTGTCCGGTGCTGGCCATCTCGCCCGAGCCCCACGTGGTGCGCGTGTCGCCGAGCAGGTGCAGCACGTCGAGGTGCAGGTCAGAGAGCGGACGGCGCGCGGCGCTGTCGCCGACGACCTGGCCGAAGCGCAAGTCTGCGCCCTTGCCGCACAAGACAACGGGGAGGTTCTCGGTGAGGTGCAGGTCGCCATCGGACATGTCCGAGCCGCAGAGCACCAGCGTCGCGTCGAGGGCGCCGACGGCGTCGAGCTGGGTGAGCAGGTCGGCGAGCAGGGCGGTGTGCACCTGGTTCATGCCGCGTTGACGGGCGATCAACGTGGCGTCGCCGCGGTTGTGGGCGAAGCCGTGGTGGCCGGGGCCGTCGCCGAGCACTTCGGCGCAGTGCAGGTCTGACGACGACGGTCCGTACATCAACGTCGCCGCGTTCACCGAGCCGCACTGCAGGGCGAGGGCGATCATGCGGTGCAAGAGCTGGTAGCGCTGGCGGTAGTTGGCTTCGAAGTTCGTGAAGTCACCCGTGGGTGCTGACGGCGCATCACCACAGGTGCTCGCGGGCGCGTTGAGCTCGAGCTCGATGCTGCGCACCGAGTCGAGGTACGTCGACAACACGGGCCGGTACTCGCCGGGCAAGCGGTCGCTGAGGCGCGTGGCGTCTTTGTGCAAGAAGTCGAGCACGCTCTGCTTCTTCTTGTGCAGGTGGCGAATCTGCGCGGCGCTGCCGTCTGTGACGCCGAAGATCTTGTCGAACATCTGGCGCGGGTCGGCGATCGGCGAGCGAAACGTGTCGGGGCTCTGCCACGAGATGCGGTTCAGGTAGTCGTTCGAGTAGCCCGGGTGATCGTTGAGCGGATGCACGTGGTAGTAGGGCGCGCCGGCCTCGAGCGAGCGCAGCGACGTCGGTGACTGCTGCGCGATGACCTGATCGAGCGAGAGTCCGCAGCGCGCGACGGCGGCGTCGCCGAGCACGATGGGCTCACACGACAAGAACGCAGCGGTGTTCTGCCAATGCGGATCGACGCCGGCGAAGTTGTTGTAGAGCCCGCGCACGATCATCGTGTGGTCGCGGTGGCCGGCGGCGACGAGCGGGGCGAGGGCCTCATCGAAGTTCCAGTTGCCGTCGGTGGCGTTGGGCATCACCGCGCCGTTCGGAAAGAACACGCCGACGAAGCGGTTGCGGCCTGTGGATTGCGCGCGCGCCGACGCCGGCAAGATCGACGACAGCAGCGGCAACGCCAGCGCCACGCCGCCCATGCGCAGCACCGTGCGCCGATCCAGCCCCTTGCTCGCCCGGGCCTCGAGCGGAGCGCCCGTGCCCTTCGAGAATTCCTGCGCGGTCTTGTTGCTCGAGGTCATGGGGTCTCCGTCAGGCGCAGCGAAGCGAGAAAGGCGTCGATGGTGATGTCGTGCAGCGAGCGCGGGTCAGCGGCGGTGTCTTTGAGGCCGTCGACGACGCAGGCCTCTTCGGGGCGCAGCGCGCGGTGCAAGCCGAAGGTGAAGAGCTTCTCGGCGACGCAGCGGTGGTAGTCGTCGCTGTCGCCGATGAATTCTTCGAGGGCGGCTTCGTCGACG
>JANNAY010001587.1:0-2218 GCA_031384945.1 Deltaproteobacteria bacterium | reverse complement strand
TCGGGGTTGATCTGGCGGCTCGACGAGAGCGTGCGCAGCTGCTCGTCGCTGACGAGGCCGATGTAGCCGCGCGCCATCGCCGCTGGGGTCTTTGGGTTGCCGAGCAGCGCCAGCTTCGCCGCGTCTTTCTTGAAGAAGCGGCGTCGCTTGGCGAGCTCGACCAGCACCACGCGGTGAATGGTCACCATGCGCAAGAAGCGCGTGACGTCGTCGAGACGCAAGAGGTGCGACACGGTCTCTTGGGCCACGCGCTCGTTGTGGTGGCAGACGAAGGTCGAGAGAAAGCGTCCTTCGCGGGCGAGCTTGCGCTGAATCGGCAGCGGCACATCTTTCAGATGCTCGAGCGGCGCTTCTTCGCGGGTGCCGGCGTCGACGAAGGCGGCGACGGCCCTGACGTAAGACTCGTCGAGGACGCCAGCGACATCGGCGCGGGCGCGCAGGCCGCGCTCGAGCTCGAGCAGCGGTTCAAAGAGCAGGTCTTCGTGAAAGCACGAGACGTCGAAGCAGGCGCGCACCAGGGCCAACGCGTCTTTGAGCTCGGCGATCGACGCCGCGGCGACCGTCTGGCGCGCGCAGAAGAAGAAGACCTTGAGGTGGTCGGCGGCGCCGTGCTCGAGCAGGTGGCCAAACAAGAAGCGCAAGACGGCGACGGGCGTGCGGGGGTGGGCGATGACCGTCCACAGATCGATGACGGCGAGAGCTCTGGCGGCGGCCGCGCGCGTCTCGTTTTGCGGGTGCAACAACAAGCAGCGCAGCGCCGGCTTGGCGCCGCCCGCCTCATCGGGCAGCGCGCGCAGCAGCTCGTCGACGACGATGGCGCCGCGGCGGTCTTTCAGCGCGGCGACGATGGCGGCGAAGCGGCGCGATGCTGGGTCTTCTTGTTGCGCGAGCAGGGGCACGAACCGCAGCGCCTGGCGGTCGGCGCCGACGTCGCGCAAGAGCACGGCGTCGGCGTGGCGCCACAGCCCGTCGCGCAGCCGCCCCGCCAGCGGATCGCCGCTGGTGAGCACCCGGACGACCTCGGAGGCGCGGTCGTCGAGCAGCGCGTCGAGGCCGTCGGCGGCTTCGAGGGCGTCTTTCGACAGCACCCGGGTGATCAGCACATCGAGCGGCACCGGCGCCCGCTCGCGCGGACCGCTCTCGTCAAGCAGCGCCGACAGCGCGCCGTGGTCGCCAGCGTCGCCGGCGTCGGCGTCGGCGTCGTCGGCGCCATCGACGAGGTCGGCGACGGCTTGCACGAACGCGTCGATGCGCCGCCACAGCAAGAGCAAGTAGGCGCCGCCGTCGACGTCGCGGGCGGCGATGCGCGTGAGCGGGTCTCTGACGGCAGCGACGGCGTCGTCGAGCTCGAGGTGCGCCGACACCAGCTGCGCCTGCGGCGGCGCCGACAACGCCTTCTGCGCCGCCTGCAGCAGCGTCTTCGCTTTGTCGAGCGAGACGCCGGCGGCGAGCAGCGTGTCGCGGCAGCGGTCGCGGCCGGCGTCGTCGGTGCTGACGTCTTCGAGGGGCTGCAGCGCCCGCGCCGCCGTCGACAGCCGCATCGACAGCGCGGCGATGGGGTCGACGACGGCGTCGCCGCGGCGGGCGCGGGCGGCGCGGGCGACGGCGTCGGCGACGATGCGCACGCTCTCGGGGCGCTCTTCGGGATCGGTGGCAAAGCAGCGCATCAACAGCGCGTCGAGCGCCCCCATCTCTTCGGCGGCGACGTCGACGCCGATCTCTTTGAGCGACGGGCGCTCTTCACCAGCGGTGCAGGCGAGCTTGGCGTTGATGATGTCGTCGTCGTCGCCGTCGAAGGGCAGCTTGCCGCTCAACATCTCGAAGATCAGCACCGCCAGGGCGTGCACGTCGGCGCGGCGGGTGATGCGCTCGCCCGTCATCTGCTCGGGCGCCATGTACGGCAGCGTGCCGACCATCATGCCAGCCCAGGTCGAGGTGCCCGCCCGCCGCCGCTCGGCCGACGACGACTGCGGCGTCCGCTCTGACCGCGTCTGCAGCGCTGTCGCCGCACCCACCGCGGCGCCTTCTTCGCTCTCGTCGATGGCCGACAAGATCTCGTCGCGCAGGTCGCGCCGCAGCGCTGGGTTCGTCTGGCCGGGGGTGAGCGGGTCCCAGCCAAAGGCGACCGGTGACGGCACGTCGACGGGCGTGCGCGACAAGAGCTTGGCGATGCCGAAGTCGAGGACCTTCACCACCTCGCTGCCGTCGCGCAGCTTCT
>JANNAY010000825.1:0-6155 GCA_031384945.1 Deltaproteobacteria bacterium | reverse complement strand
GCGGCGTCGACGAGGGCGGCGCTGCTGCGCTGGCGGGCCCATGTCTCCATCGGCCAACGCAGGCCCTGGCTGAGCTCGACGTCAAAGGAGTGGTCGCCGCTGCCCGTGAGCGCGCCGGTCGCGCCAGACGCCTGCAGCGCGGGGTCGGGCAGCCAGCGGCCGGCGACGTCGGCGTCGGCGACGGCTTCGTCGACGACGGCGCCGGCGACGCGCAGCCGCGGCGAGTGGGCGCGCGCGCGCGCCCACGCTTCGTCGAGCGTGAGCGGCGACGTGAGCGGCGACGTGAGCGGCGACGTGAGCGGCGCCGTGACGGCGGTGGCGAGCAGGGCGGCGACGAGAAGCACGCGCTGGCTTGTGCAGCGGCTGTGCCGGCCAACGACGTCAACGAACTGCGACGGGATGCGACGGAACGCGCCCGCCGAGCGGGCAGGTGTAGCCGAACCAGCCGACCTGGAACCAAATCGGTCACTGTCGGAACCTTGGCTTGGCTTCCTGCTCCCGTCAGAGCGTGGCCCATGCCTTGCGTTGCCGTCGCTCCGAAGGGCCCTCGATGTTCAGCAGCGTTCGCAGTCGCATCACGCTCGCCATGGCTTCGCTGGTGGCCTTGATCGCCGTGGCGTCGGGCATCGCCATCCGTGAGGTCATGCGCCTCGAGGACCTGTCGACGCAGGTCGCGACCATCGACGAGTCGATCCGGCGGCTGCACCGCGTGGCCATCGCCATGCGCGACGCCTACGCGCACCAGGCCCACATCGTCATTCTCGACGACCGCTCTCACCTCGCCCACTACGGCGACACCCACCGGTTGGCCCTGCGGGCTGTCGACGACGCCCGCGCCTCCCTTGTCGACGGCGAAGACCTCGCCCGTCTCGACGGCATCGCCCGCGTCGTCGTCGACCTCGACGCCTCCTTTCGCTCCGAGCTCTTGCCCTACGTGCCTGGCGGCGGCGCGCGGCTCGCGCCGGCCCACGAGAAGGTCATCCACCTCGTCGAAGATGGTCAGCGACAGACCGATGAGCTGACCGCGCGCCTCGACGCCCGCGCCGCCGACATCCGCATGAAGGTGACGATGGCGCGCGAGCGCCTCTCAGGACGCTGCGCGGCGCTGTTCGCGGCGGCGCTGCTGCTCGCCGTCGTCGTCGCCGTGCTGTTCGATCGGCAAATCTCGGTGCCCGTGCGCAGCCTCGAGGCCGCGGCCCACCGCCTCGGTGACGGCGACCTCTCGACCCGCGTCGTCGCCGAGGGCGGGCACGAGCTGGCCTCGCTGGCCCGTCGCTTCAACGAGATGGCGGCCGAGCTGCAGTCGCGCGAGCGACGGTTGCTCGAGGCCGAGCGCCTCGCCGGCGTCGGCCGCCTCGCCGCCGGCGTCGCCCACGAGATCAACAACCCGCTCGGCGTCATGCTCGGCTACGTGCGCTTGATCGAGCGGCGCGGTGTCGAGCAGCGTGACGACGTCGTCCAGGCCGACGCTGCCATGATTCGCGTCGAGATCGAGCGCTGCCAGCACATCGTCGCCGGCCTGCTCGACCTCGCGCGTCCGCCGAAGCTCGCCCTCGCCGACGTCGACGTCGCCGCCCTTGCGAGAGACGCAGTCTCGCCCCTGCCCCCGCTCAAAGACGGACGCGCCCACGCCGTCGTCCGCGACCACGGCGCCAGCGTCGCCGTCGTCGACGAAGGCAAGGTCTTGCAGGTGCTGCGCAACCTGCTGCAGAACGCCGTCGACGCCGCACCCGACGCCGTCATCGACCTCGACGTCGTCATGACACCCGACGCCGTCGTCGTCTCCGTCACCGACGCTGGACCCGGCCTCACCGACGAAGCGCGCGCCCGGCTCTACGAGCCTTTCTTCACGAGCAAGCCCAAGGGCACGGGCCTCGGCCTCGCCGTGTCGCGGGCCTTTGCCGAAGCGCACCGCGGCTCGCTCGAGCACGTCGCCTCTGCGACGGGCACCACGTTTCGTTTGACGTTGCCACGCGCACCTGACCTTCTCAGCGGGCTCACTCCACGGGTTCCTGCCGCCAAAGCCCGGCCGTCACCCGCGGAGCCTCTTCGCATCCCCGAGAGTCCAGCATGAACCGTGGCACGATCCTCGTCGTCGACGACAAGCCGTCGATGGTCCAGCTGCTCGAGCGCGTGCTGTCAGAGCGACACCACGTCATCGTCGCCCACAGCGGCGAAGAAGCCCTCGTCAAAGTCGACGTCGCCGACGTCGACGTCGTGCTCACCGACATCAAGATGCCGGGCATCGACGGCCTCGCGCTGATGCAGGCCATCAAGCTGCGCCGGCCCGGCGCCGAGGTCCTCTTGATGACGGCGTACGCGAGCATCCAGTCGGTCGTCGAAGCCATGCGCGCCGGCGCCTACGACTACCTCGCCAAGCCCTTCGAGCCCGACGACGCCGTCTTGAAGATCGAGCGCGCGTTGGGCTTCAAGCGCCTGCGCGATCGAGCGAACGCGCTGCAAGACACCGTCGACGGCCGCTTCCGCTTCGATCGTCTCGTCGGCCGCAGCGCCGCCATGCAGAAGGTCATCACGCTCTTGCGCAAAGCCGCGGCGCTCGACCTGACCGTGTTGTTGTTGGGCGAGACCGGCACCGGCAAAGAGCTCGCGGCCCGCGCCATCCACGCCGAGAGCGAGCGGCGGGCGCACCCCTTCGTCGCCGTCAACTGCGGCGCGTTTCCACCGGACCTGCTCGAGAGCGAGCTCTTCGGCCACGCCAAGGGCGCGTTCACTGGGGCGACGCACGACAAGAAGGGGCTCATCGAAGAGGCCGAGACCGGCACGCTCTTTCTCGACGAGATTGGCGACCTGCCGTTGCCGCTGCAGGTGAAGCTCAACCGCGCGCTGCAAGAACGCGAGTACCGCCGCGTCGGCGAGACGAAGGACCGCACGACCAACGCGCGGGTCATCGCGGCGACACACGTCGACCTCGTCAAGCGCGTCGCCGCCGGCAAATTCCGCGAAGACCTCTACTACCGGCTCAAGGTCTTTCCGGTCGAGCTGCCGCCGCTGCGCGAGCGCCCCGAAGACACCGACATCCTCGTCGAGCACTTTCTCGGCCTGGCGCGCGAGCGCATGAAGCGCCCCGAGATCCGCGCCGTCGATCCGGCCGCGCTGCGCGCGCTCAGCAGCTACTCGTGGCCCGGCAATGTGAGAGAGCTGCAGCACGCCCTCGAGCGCGCCGTCGCCGTCGCTGAAGGCGTCGTCGTCGCCGTCGACGACCTGCCCGCCGAGGTGACGTCGGGGCGTGACCGCATCGCCCTCGGCAACGTCGCGAGCCTGCCGTACCGCGAGGCGATCGACCTGATCACGCACCAGGCGACGAAGGCGTATTTCGAGGCCCTGCTCGAGAACGTCGGCGGCAACGTCTCGCGCGCTGCCGAGAAAGCCGGGCTCGCGCGCGAGTCGCTGCACCGCCTGTTGCGCAAGCACGGCGTCGATCCCGACGTGCACCGCTCCTGACCCAAACGAAAGAGCCGCCACACACGGTTGCGTCGTCTTCTGCTCAGCGCCCGAGAAACTTCGGCGCGCGCTTCTCGGCGTAGGCAGCCATCGCCTCGGCGAGGTCTTCTGACGGCAAAAAGGCGGCGTTGTGGCCGGCGACGACGCGCAGGCCGTCGTCGATCTCGCGCTGGATGCGGGCGTTCATCACGCGCTTGATGCCCGAGACCACCAACGGAGAATTCGCCGCGATGTCTTGGGCGAGGGCGGTGGCGCCCGCCAGCAACGCCGCGTCGTCGTCAAACACCGTCGAGACGAGGCCCAACGACGAGGCGCGCTGCGCGTTGATGTCTTTGCCGGTGAACGCGAGCTCGCGGGTGGCGGCCTCGCCGATGATGTGCGGCAGACGTTGCAAAGAGCCGACGTCGGCGACGATGCCGACCCTGACCTCGCGCAGCGAGAAGGTCGCCGTCGACGAGCAGACGCGCAGGTCGCAGGCGGCGGCGAGGTCGAGGCCGCCGCCGATGCAGAAGCCGTGGACGGCAGCGACGACGGGCTTTCGGCACAAGAAGATCGACGAGAGCGCGGCCTGCATCGCTTGGATGGTGTCGAGCAGCCGCATGCGCTCGGCGGCGCCCGCGTCTTTGACCAACAGCGTGCCGAGCTCGCCCGCCATCGCCAGCAGATCGAGGCCCGAGCAGAAGCCCTTGCCGTTGCCTCTGACGACGACGGCTCTGACGGCGTCGTCGGTGTCGAGGGCGGCGAACACCTGCGGGCATTCGCGCCAAAACGACGGACCCTGCGCGTTGCCGCGGGGTCCCTTGACGACGACGGTGGCGACGCCCTCGCTGACGGTGACGTCGAAGGCTTCGCCAGAAAACGGAAGAGTGGCGTTCATGTTCGTCTTCTACGACACAGCGAGCGCTCACGCCCCGCGGTACCTGGTGCGTCGTCGACGTCAGCAACGGCGGCCCGCTCTGTGAAGCGATGCGCGCAGGAGACGCCATGACCAACATCTTCACGAAGAACGCCGACGACTTGACCCCGATCGAGACCCAGATCGATGAGCTGTTTCGGCTGATCGACGACATCGACATCTGCATGATGACGACGTTCGACGACGGCGGCCTGCGCTCGCGGCCGATGTCGACGCAGAAGACCCCGCACCAGGGATCAGACCTCTGGTTCATGACCCGCACCGACACCCACAAGATCGACGAGATCGTGAACCATCCTGAAGTAAATCTCGCCTACTTCAAAGCAGGTGAGTGGATCTCGGTCACCGGCACCGCCGTGGTGATGCAAGACCGCTCGCTCATCCACTCGCTCTACGATCCGTCGTGGAAGGCGTGGCTCGAAGACAAAGGCGGCGCCCTTGACGGTGGACCCGACGATCCCCGCATTGCTTTGATCATGGTCGACATCGAGCATGCGACGTACTTCAAGCACACGGCTTCGAAGCCATCTGTTTACTTCCAAATTGCCAAGGCCACGTTGACGGGCAGCGCGCCGAAGCTCGGCGAACAGCGCGAACTCGACGGCGCTGACCTCAAGCGCTGACGATCATTGCGTGCAGCGCGGTGGAAAGTCGCCAGGTGCAGCGGCGATGCACACGTCGTCGACGCAGGATCCGGCGTCGCAGTCGACGTCGTCGCTGCAGCCTTCGCCTGCGCCGACCGTGGCAACGCACGCGCCGCCTTCGCAGCGGCTGCGGTAGGCGCAGCGGCGGTCGCGGCCGCAGGCGTCGCCGACACCGACGACGGCGGGCTCGTGGCAGACGCCGTCGTCGCTGCATTGCGCCGGCAGCACACAAGGGATTGTGTCATCGCAGTCGTCCCCGACGCCGGGGCGGTCGACGCAGACGTCGGCATCGCCGCAGACGCCGCCGGGGGCGCAGCTGCCGTCGACCGCGTCGTCGCCGTCTCTGCAGACGTCGCCGTCGTCGAGCACGACCTCGCAGACGCCGCAGAACGAGAGGTCGAGCGTGCACACCGTGCCCGGCGCGCAGACGAAGGACTCGGCGTCGAGGCCGCAAGCGCCGCCTGCGTCGACCTCTCCCTTCCACACGTGTGCGCAGGGGCCCGAGAGCTCGAGAAATTGTTCGTCGCAGCTGACGTCGTCGAGGTGGGCGGCGCAGGCGTCGAGCCCGGCGCGCGAGAGCGTGAGCAGGCCGGCGTCGGCGAGGGGGGTGAAGCGGGGCTCGAAGCCCGCTTCGCACGACTGCGCGAACGCGGCTTCGCAGTCGTCTTCATCGGCGACGGCCATGCGACCGCAGCGCAAATAGAAGGGACAGAAGATCGGCGCGAGCGATTCGCAGTAGGCGACGGCGTCGACGACATCGCCTTCTTCGCCTTCTCCTTCTTCGCCTTCTCCTTCTTCTGCTGCTTCTCCTTCTCCTTCGACGCTGATCGGCGGTGGCGGATCGCAGCCAGCGACGACGACGACGCAGCCGAAGACGGCGGACAAAGAGGGCAACTGGTGCATGCGGTGGACGGCCCCGAACGGCTCTGTCGGCCTCTACGCTGAGGTGTCTTTGTTCTGTGTGGACTTGAAGTCTTTTTTGCTTCGCACCGGCGTCATTCACGACAAACAAGGATTGCTGGAGGAGATCAGCTTCGAGATCCTCGAGCAGAACCTCACCGTCGACGACGCCGCGTTCACTCCGGAAGGAGCTGGCTTCTGATGTCGCGCGCTTTCTCTGTCGCCTCTGTCAT
>JANNAY010000823.1:0-3213 GCA_031384945.1 Deltaproteobacteria bacterium | reverse complement strand
CGACGCGGCCACGCGCGCGCGCGCCTGCGAGGTGATGCGCCACGTGAAGCCGGGCACGACGCGCGTCGTCGCCCTGCTCGCCAGCGGCCTGTTCGCCTGCGCCGCCCGCTCGGTGCTCACCGGCCTTTACCTCGCCAGCGGCGGACGTCACCTGCAACAGGTCGTCACCGACGTCGACGCCGCCCTCGACGTCGTCGCCAGCGGCCTCGGCGTCTCGAGAGACGTCGCCGACGGCGCCTACGCCAGCTTCTGCGCCTGGTCCGACGGCGGCGGCGCGTACAGCTCGTCGAGCAGCGCGTAGGCCCGGCGCAAATGCGGGATCACGATCGAGCCGCCGATGAGCATGGCGACGTCGAGGGTCTCGCGCTGCGCCTCGAGGCTGGCGCCGAGCCGCCACGCTTGAATCACGTGGTAGTTGATGCAGTCGTCGCAGCGCAGCGCCGCTGACACCGACAACCCCATCAGCTCTTTGGTGACCGCGGGCAGGGCGCCGCCCTCGAGGTAGGCGGCGTGGTCGAGGTTATAAAAGCGCTTCACAAAGCTGTGCTCGGCCTTGTCGACGACGCCGTTCAACGACGAGCGCGTCTCGAGAAACGCCTTTGCCCGCGGCGACTTCTGCGCCGCGTCTTCGTTTGACTGCTCGTACTTCGGTTCTTTGTCTGAGGGACGCATGCCCTCGCTTTTAGCCGCCGGGCAGCAAGATGGGAGCGGGCTTGAACGTCTCGATCATCGACTCGTGGGGCGCGTCGCCCGAGAGCTGCAGCGAGGTGTAGTGCTCGTCGCCGTCGTCGACCTTGGTGAAGCGCGTCTGCAACGTGAAGCTCTTGCCGTTGACGTCGAGGGTGACGCTGCTGCCACCGGCCGTCCATTTGCCCTTGACCTTCGCCGGCTTCTGGTCGTCGAGCAGCGGCGTGAAATTGTACTTGAACGTGCCATCGACATTGAAGATGAAAGTGCGGGTTGGAGCGCTCAAGTCATCGTGCCACTGATGCAGCAGCTTGCGCGCCGGCGTGTTCATCGCCCGCGCCTTGGCCGCCAGCTCAGACGTCAGCTCTTTGTTCTTCGCCTTCAAGACGACTTCGGCGACGCAGACGGGGGCGTCGTCGGCGGCGCCTGCCCAGGCTTCGTCGAATTCGACGACGACGCGGCGGCCCTTGGCCGGGGGCGTCAGCTCGAGCACCTGCATCTCGGTGGTGTCTTTGAACTTGGCCTCGACCCGGTGCTCGGTGTCGGCGACGTAAACGATCTTTGGGCGTTTGTTGGTCTTGTCGACGACGTTGGCGTCGGCCTTGGACCGGGCGAACAACAGTCCCAAATGAGTGACCGTCACCGGCTCTTCAAATGTGAAGTTGATGGCCTGTTTGCCGTTGGTGGTCTTGGCCGAGCACCAGACGGTGCCGACGTTGTCGTCGGCGACGTTCCACATGGCGGTGGCGGGCTTGCCGTCGTCGAGCTCAGAGGTGGCCTCGAGAAACGCTGGCGTGTTGGCGAACGCAGGGCCGGAGACGGCGGAGACTGCGAAGACGCTGGCGACGACGACGGAACGTAGGCGCATGTCGGACCTCACAGAGACAGAGATAGAGCTTCGACGACGCCACTGCCACTTTTGTTCATCGGTTCCAGTCACGGCGTCGCGCCCGAAAGCGACGAAAAGCAAAAGGCCCCGGCGAACCGGAGCCTTTGCTGCGTCTTCTGCCGACCTCGAGACGTTTAGTAACCGCGCCGCAGGCGGACTTCGAGGCGCTTCAGGTCTTCGTTGATGCGCACGTACTGCGTCTGGCCCTTCTCGCTGGCGAGCTGGGCTTTAACGAGGTCGGCTTTGGCCACGCCGTCTTTGGGCAGGCGGCGCAGCACGCCCATGATCGCGGCGTAGCGGACTTCGTTGTCTTTGTCGGTGAGGGCGCCGAGCAGGGCGTCGCGCGAGGCGTCGTTGTTGACCCAGAGCAGCTCGTAGGCGGCGCGGTCACGCACGATCGGGTTCGCGTCTTTGAGCTTCTCAGAGAAACAGGTGACGGCGTCTTTGCCATCGCAGTCTTTGGCGGTCTGCACGCGGGCGACCATCTTCTCCATCTCGGCCTTGAGCTTGGGGTTCTTCTCGTCGGCGGTGGCCTTGGTGAAGGTCTCGAGGTCGGCGCCGGGCGCGATGCGCGTGTAGTTGAGCAAGCGCGCTTTTCTGACCTGCGTCTCGTTGAACTTGCACTGGTCGTCGGTGTTGTCTTGCGACTTGCAGTTCTTCATGAAGCCGTCTGACGACGTCATCGCCCACAGCGGCCCGGCCAACTCTTTGTGGCCCATCTGCACGAGGGCCGCGAGCACGTGCTCAGACTGCGAGATGTCGACGTTGTCCCACTGCTTCTTCAGGCCGGGCACGACCTTCTCGAGGCCGATGCGGCCGGCGGCGCGCTGGCCTTCGATGCGCAAGAGCGCGGGACCGGTGGCTGCGCCTTCGGTGTTGGCGGCTTCGGCGATGAGGTCGAAGGTGCCGGGGTCAGCGAGGTCGCCGTAGACGACGACGGCCTTGGTCTTCTGCACCAGCGGATCGATGTGCAGCTGCTCGATGGGCTTGAACTGGCCGTCCCAGATTTGCTTCAAGACGGGCAGGCCGCCCTTGCCGAGGATGAACAGCGCGTACGACGACTCGCGGTAGAAGCTGACGCCGTCACGCTCGAAGAACAGCAGCTTGCCCATGACTTCGGCGGCCTTGGCGTCGCCGATCTTGGTGAGGGCTTCGGCGGCGTTCTTCACCATGAAGTTGTTGGGGTGGCCATCGGCGATGGCGACGAGGTCGTCGACAGCGTCGACGGCCTGCAAGTCGCCGAGGGCGACGATGGCCGCGAGCTGCACGTCGAGGCTGTTCGAGTTGGCCAGCTTGCGGCACACCTCGGTGACCTTCGGGTTCTTCTGCACCGCGGGCGTCGTCTGGGCCAACCGCGTCAGCGCCTTGATGGCCTTTTCGTTGGCGTTGGCCTTGATGCGGCCTTCTTTGTCGCGGCCGGCGCCGGCGTTGGGGTCGATGGCGTTGACGAGAGGCTCGACCGAAGTGTCGTCGCCGATGAGGCCGATGAGCTCGACGACGCCGGGGCGCAGCTCAGACACCGGCTGGGCGAGCTCTTGGTAGAGGAAGGGCAACGACGCCTTGTCTTTGACCTCGACGAGGTGCTTCAGGGCCGCGTCTTTCTTGCCGAAGGTGGGCTCGTCGATGAGCTTCTTGCC
>JANNAY010001579.1:0-2115 GCA_031384945.1 Deltaproteobacteria bacterium | reverse complement strand
GGTGGCGGCGGCGGCATCGCCTCTTCAGCGATCGGCGCCTCTGCCGCGACCGCGACTGCGACGGTCTCGCGCGCTTTCGCTTTGGTCGCGCGAATCGTCGACGTCGCTCCGCCGACGCCAGCGTGCAGCGCGACGGCGGCGACCAGCGCGGCACCGGCGATCCACAGCGGTGGCGTGCGCGCCAATCCCGCAGCGACCGAGGTCAGCGTTGCGGGCGTGCCGTCCACCGTCGTCTGTCGCACCGACACCGACGACGACGCTGACGACGCTGATGACGACAACGACGACGCCGTGGGCCACGAAGACGAAGACGACGATGCGTGCGCGCGCGCCAAACGCAGGCCAGGGCGCAGCCCGCGGGCCCGACGTCGAGGAGGAGCGGCGCGGGCGTCCACGTTCAGCCGCGTCCGTCGACGATGCGCAGGGCCGCGACCTCGATGCGCTCGCGCAAACGGGCCGCGACGCCGGCGTGCACGACCAACAGCACGAGCACCGGCAGCGACCAGAGCGCGAGCAGCTCGACGGGCACGAGGCCAGCGACGACGGCCGCGTTGACGTCGACGGCGCCGAACGCGTCGGCAAAGGCGTCGGCCGCGGCGGCGATGCAGACGGCGACGGCAGCGGCGCAGACGGCGCGGACGACGAAGACGCCACGGTCGACGTCGGCGCAGGCCTCGACGAGCAAGGCCGAGACAGCGGCGTCGGGGTCGCGGTCGCGGGCGACGACCACGACGGCGTGCAAGAGACGCCCGACCGCGCCGGGCAGCGAGCGCGCGAGGGCGCCGGCGGCAGCGTCTTCGCCGGCGCCAACCAGGGCGACGACGCGGGCGGCGGCGGCGGTCAGCGCGCGCAGCGCCAACACCGCGCGGGCGCAGACGACGCTGGCGACGACGATCGCGCTCAGCAGCGCGAGCACGAGGGCGACGCCGCTGCCGCCGAGCGCCGGCAAGCGCGCCAGCGTCGACGTCGGTGCTGTCGTCGCGGGCGGCGCCGACAGCGCGATCGGCGCGAGGGCTGTGGCGCGTCCTTCGACGACGGCGCGGGCGGCGTCGGCGGCAACGGCGTCGACGACGGCCAGCTGCCGCGCGCCTTCGACCGCCGGCAGCAACGGACCGGCGACGTCGCCGGCGGCGCCGAAGCCGAAGCCGCCGACAAAGACGACGCGGCCGTCGACGTAGCGGCCATCGGCGTCGAAGAAGCCGGAGTCGACGGCGCGCGGCGTCCGCGCCTGCTCGAGCGCGTCGAGCGCCGGGCCCAGCGCCTCGATCAGGCTTCGCTCGTCGCCCCATGTCGGCATGGGTTTGCCGAGGGCGGCGAAGGTGTCGGCGACGACGACGCGCGCAGCCCCCGACTCCGCGCCCCCGGACTGAGCAGCATCGACCCGCGCCCCTTCTGCCCCGACGCCACCGACGATGGCGGCTTTGGCGGCCTCGACGGCAGCAGCGTCGTCGACGACAGCGGCTTCGAGGGCCGCGATGTCTTTGCGCAGCGCTTCAGCCTTGGTGGCGCGCGACGTGGCGATGGCCTCACGCTCTTTCACCAGCGCGTCGCGCTCACCGGCGAGCAGCGCCGACTCGCGACCAAAGGCCTGCTCGAGGGAGGGCGGCGCAGCGGCAACCACGACGACGACAAAGACGAGCGCGATCATGGCGAGCTCCGCGGGGTTGACGACGCAGCGTCGAGCGCTGGTCGCTCGACGACGTCTCGGGGCGCGATTTCCCCCCGGTTTCGGGGGGCCAGGGGAGCGGTCGGCTGCGGCGATGTGTCGAGCGGGGGCGCCGACCAGGGAAGAAGGAAGACGCCCTCGGCGCGCGAGCGCTTCAGCGCGTCAAAGAACAAGAGCAGCCGCTGCCGCGCCTCCGTGGATTCATCGACGACGACGACACCAGCGTCGACGTGGCCGACGCGTCCGTCGTTGGCCTTCCAGAACAACAGCGGACCGACCTGCGCGACCTCGACCAGCGCCGGCTTGCCGTCGAGCGTCAGCGGCTGGCGGGCCCGCGACACCGACGACAAGAGCAGCGCTTCGTCGCGCAACACCGGCCACAACGCCGCCGCCGAAGCGACGGCGCTGCGGCCGGCGAGGTTGCGCTCAACGACCTCACAGCGCCCGAG
>JANNAY010000790.1:0-2415 GCA_031384945.1 Deltaproteobacteria bacterium | reverse complement strand
GGGGAAGCGAACACCCGCGACAGGGTCGAGCGACCAACAGCTGCGTGTGCTGGATTGCTCCGAGTTGGCGACTTCCCCCCGGTTTCGGGGGGCCAGGGGGGCCTTCACGTGCAGCGCGATGCTCTTGCTCGCTCTGTTGTTCTCGACGTCGGCGTCGGCGGCGGTGCCAGCCGAATTTCCGAAGCCGACCGCCATCGCGCCCAACGTGGCCTTCTGGAAGAAGGTCTACATCGAGTGGAGCATCAACGACATCGCGCTCCACGACGACGAAGACCTCGGCATCGTCTACCGCGTGACCCGCGCCCCCGCGAAGGGCGCGAAGAACGACAAGGGCCAGACGCGCAGCGAGGCCATCAACGCCGGACGCGCCGAAGTCGAAGCCGCGCTGAAGTCGCTGCAGAAAAAAGCGCCGAAGGACGAGTCGAAGCTCGAGGGTCTGGAGAAGTCGATCTTTATCGCGCTCAAAGACAACAAGCGTCCTGACAAATTCAACCGCATCGCGCACATTCGCGCACAAAATGGACTGCGCGAGCGCTTCATTCAGGGATATCAAAATTCCGGCATGTACGAGCCGTTCATCTCGGCCGAGCTGCAGCGGGTCGGCCTGCCGAAAGAATTGATCGGCGTCGCCTTTGTCGAGTCGCTCTTCTACGTCGGCGCCCACTCGAAGGTTGGCGCCGCGGGCGTGTGGCAGTTCATGAGCTACACCGGCAAAGAGTACATGCAGCTCAACAGCGTCATCGACGAGCGCTGGGACCCCATCCTCGCGACCGAGGCGGCGGCGAAGTATTTGCGGTCGTCGAAGAAAGAGCTCGGCATCTGGCCGCTGGGCATCACCTCGTACAACTACGGCCGCGGCGGCACCAAGGGCCTCGTCAACGGCGCCGGCACCAACGACTTCAACGTGATTTTGGCGGTCAGTAAAAACAAGCGCTTCGGCTTCGCCGCCCGCAACTACTACGCCTCGTTTCTCGCGGTTTTAGAGATTCTGGATGAGGCGCCGACGCGTCTCGCCGGTGTCCAAAAGAAGGCCCCGTGGGCCTACGATGTCATCCGCCTGCCGTTTCCGGCGTACTCGACGCAGCTCACCTCGACGGGGCTGATGGACCAGACCACCTTCGAGTGGCTGAACCCCGGCCTCACCGACGAGGCCTCGCGCGGCAAGCTTCCGCTGCCGCACGGCATCTCGCTGCGCGTGCCCAAGGGCAAGTCGAAAGACATCATGGCCAAGCTCGATGCCCTGCCCGCCGCCGACAAGAAGCGCGGCATGCTGGCCATCAAAGCGGTGCACACGTGCACCGGTAAACAGACGATGACCGAGATCGCCAAGAAGTACTCTTTGGCCCCCGACGTCTTGGCCGCCCGCACCGGCGTACCCGTCGACGCCATCCCGGCAAAGGGACAAAAATTGCCCATCCCGCCGCCGACGGCCAAGTACACGTTGTTTCCCGAAGCGCGCGGCATGCCCTTGCCGCCGTTGGCCGAGGCGCCGCCGATCTTGTTGGCCGACGCCGCAACGCTGATCCCCGACGAGCCCGAGCCCGCGGTCAAGACGAAGCCCGAGCCGAAAGAGCCAAAAGAACCGAAGCCGAAGCCCGCGGGTCCGGCGGTGTTGACGGGTGTCGTGAAGGTCACGTCGGTGAAGAGCGAGCCGCTCTTGCGCGTGCTGCCCGGCGTCGACGTCATCGCCGGCTCTGTCGAAGGCGCGCTGCCGCCCGTCGACATCTTGAGCGGCAGCGCGCCACCGTTGCCGCTGCTGCCCGTGAACGAAGCGCCGCCGTCGATGCCCGAGAACTCGTAGCGACGGAGAAGACCCCCAGCCCCGAATTTCGGGGAGGGGACGTCGTGCCGCGCTGCGCGCAGGCTCTTTATTCCGCGACTTCTCGTGAAGTTTGGTTGGACCCTGAGAGACGCAAAATTGCGCCCGCTTCGTCGGAGATCTTCTGTTGCGCCAACAGCAACGGCGATGTCTCGAGCAACAATAAAAGAGCCTGCGCGCAGCGCGGCACGACGTCCCCTCCCCGAAATTCGGGGCTGGGGGTCTCTGCCCGGGCGCCGTCAGATCGGGTCGGCGCCTTGAGGACTCCCTCGGCAGATTGCCGATGAACGCTCAGCGCCGCTCCCGCTACGGTGTCTTCATGCGCGTCGTCGTCGGCTCCTTCTTCTTCGTCTTCGTCTCCTGCTTCGTCGCCGCCTGCGACCCCGCGCCGGCTGAAGGCGAGGGCGAAGGTGACGACGCCGGCGAAGGCGAAGGCGAAGAAGGCGAAGGCGAAGAAGGCGAAGGCGAAGAAGGCGAAGGCGAAGAAGGCGAAGGCGAAGGCGACGCAGGCATCGCCGTCTTCCCGAAAGGATCGACCTGGCAAATCACGTTGATCGAGCCGCCCACCGTCGCCGAAGCCAGCGCCCTCGACGTCT
>JANNAY010000772.1:0-9864 GCA_031384945.1 Deltaproteobacteria bacterium | reverse complement strand
GTAGGCCTCGCCCATGCCGAGGGCGCGGGCGCCGACGAAGTCTTGCGCGCGGGCCGACGACGCCAGCGAAGACGCGGCCACGACGACAAACGTGAGCAGAGGAGCCAGGTGGAGCCGCACGCCTCCAAGGTACTCCGCGTGGATCCACCTCTCACGTTTTTAGCCGGCTGACGAGGATCAGGCTCGGGCGAGGGCTTCGACTTTTGCCACTCTGTCGCGTTCGCCGACGACGATGACGACCGATCCGGCAGCGATGACGACGTCGTTGGCGGGTGAATAGCCGAACTGTTTTTCGCCGATGTTGCGCAGCGCGACGATCTGCAAGCCGCCGTGCTCGACGAGCCAGCCGACGGATTTGCCGACGGCGCGGCCGCCGTCACCGACGACGACTTCGGTGACGCGGGCTTCGCCGGGTCCGCGCAGCATGCCGTCGAGAAAGGCGACCGCGTTCGGTCTCAACACCTGCGACGCGATGCGCATGCCGCCGATGAAGGTGGGGTTGACGACGTGGGTGGCGCCGGCGGCGCGAAACTTCGGCACGCTGGCTTCGTCGCCGCAGTCGACGATGATCTCGAGGTCTTTGCGCAGCTGGCGCGCCGTGACGACGAGAAACAGGTTGTCGCGGTCGCTGGCGAGGCAGCAGACGAGCGAGCGCGCGCGCAGCACGCCGGCGCGCAGCAGCACATCTTCAGCCGACGGGTCGCCGACAACGACCGGCAGATCTTTGTGCTTGTCGCGCAGCGGATGCGCCAGCTCGTGTCGCGGGTCGACGACGACGACGGCGCGGCGGTTGGCGATGTGCTCTGACAGCACGTGGTCGCTGACCGGTGACAAGCCGCACAAGATCGTGTGGCCCTCGAGGGTGCCGATGTGTTTCTCCAACGCCTTCTCCCGAAAGAAGAGACCGAGGTGACCTTCGACGAAGAACGCCGTCACCGCCGACATCGCCCACACCGTCACGCCCATGCCGATGACGAGCAAGCACATGGTGTAAATGCGCGCTGCCGCGAAATCGAGCGGGAACGCCTCGCCGTAGCCGACCGTCGTCAGCGAGATGACTGACATCCACACGCAGTCGAGCGCCGTCCAAGACCGACCGTGGGTGATGCCGAGGATCCAGTAGCCGACCGCCCCGCCGACGAAGAGCAGCAGCAGCGCGATCAGCGGTGGGCCGACCCGCCGCAGAATCAACGCCGGCGTCGCCAGCAGGTCGAGGAGGAACGAGTCCTCAGCGGGCGCAGCGCCCGGATCGACGGGGTCGGACATCGGGCTGACTGTCCCACAGAACGGCCAAAAGCCCGAATGACCTCGACAGCGGCGGCCGCTACCGTCGACCTGTGATTCGCGCTTTCTCCGTCTTCTTTGTCCTCGTCGCGGTCGGCGCCGTCGTTGGCTGCGCCGGCCGCGTCGCGAGCGTCGCCTGCGTCAGAGACGACGACTGCGACGGCGTCTGCGTTCAGGGCGCCTGCGTCGACGGCATCGGCGAAGGCGAAGGCGAAGAAGGCGAAGGCGAAGAAGGCGAGGGCGACGAAGGCGGCGAAGGCGAAGGCGAAGGCGAAGAAGGCGAAGGCGAAGAAGGCGAAGGCGAAGGCGAAGGCGAGGTCGACGTCGTCATCACCGCCTTCGGCACGTCGACAGCGACGGTGGATCAGAATTCGGCAGCGCAGCTGCGCTGGACCAGCAACGGCACCGCCTGCGACGTGTTCGACGTCGACGCCGGCGTGGGCCTCGGCGCCGGCGCCGGAGCCGGCGCGCTGAACATCGGCCTGCGGGCGGGGCCGCGCACCTTCACGCTCACCTGCAACCTGGGCGCGCAGCGCGCGACGTCGACGACGACGGTGACGCCGCTGCTGCCGGCGTCGCTCGATGACTCATGGGTGCGCACGGCGCTCGAGCTGCGCGTCGAGCTGACGGTCACCTCACCCGACATCGAGCAACCGCCGCTCTTCGTCGACCTGCCGCTGGCCCGCGTGCTGCGCGCCGCCAACCTACCCGCCGACTTCGATCGCAACACGATTCGCGTCGTCTTTCGCGACGGCGCCCAGGCCAGCGTCGACGCCTACTTCGACGACGACGTCCTCTTCTTCGCCTACGTCGGCCAAGGCACCTACGACGTCTTCTGCAGCGCGACGCCGGGGCAGGCGCCGTCGACGTGGGTCACGCGCAACACCAGCACGACGGCCTCGGTCTACGACGGCAGCGGCGGCGACCCGAAGGCCACCTTCGCCGCCGACCTCAACTGGGCCTCGCCATCGGTCGGGCTCTTCGAGTCCGGCCTGCGCGTCGAAACATCGAGCGTGCACCGCTCCGGTGCGACCGGCGGCTCGGCGTTCGATCCGCTGCTGGCGTCGCGCGAGCTGATGGCCACGCCTGAGTTGGGCGTTTACGCCACCGACCTCTCTGCCGGAGACGTCGATGTCCGCAGCTACGCCGTGCTCGACGATCGCGCCCGCGCCATCCGGCTGCTCACACGCATCACCGCCCGCGTCGACGCCGCATCGGTCGGTTACAGCCGCTTCGCCGACTTCGACTTGCTCGACGCAGACTTCGCGCGGCTCGACGATCCAGGGCGCTGTGACGACACCGTGTGCGTGATGTGCGGCGACAACGATCCGGAGGTCTGCAGCGCCTGGGTCGGCGTCGGCGCCAACGAGGCCCGCGTCGGCCCCTTCGGCAGCGTCAGCGACGCGTGGCGGCAGGACACGGCAGTCACCACGACCAACGTCGGAGAAGCCGACAACGCGATGCGCCTGCGGTGGATCCTGCCGGCGATCGACGCTGGCAAGCACGTCGACGTCAATGAACTGTTCTTGCTGCGCGGCACCAGCGGCAACGACTTGAACGACGACTTCAACGACACCTTCGCCGCCGCCCGCGACTTCACCGCCGCGACAACGACGATCGGCGCCGTCTGGTTCCGCGCGCCCTGAGCCGCGAGACCGTCGACACCGCCAGCTCACCCAGATCGACGTCGCTGTGGCGGGGCGCAGGCACAGCTTCGACGTCGGCGATCCAACGGACGCGGGGGTCGGCGTTCAACAGGCGGATGCGAAACGCCAGCAGCTTGGCTTCGTCGTCGTCGACACGAAGGCGTCCAGGCCAACGCTCGGCTGCCATGTCGAGCGGAACCCCACGGGCATCGCGCAATTCGAAGTGCAGATGTGGACCCGTCACGCGGCCGGTCTTGCCGACGACGCCGATGACGTCGCCCTTCTTGACGCGCGCGCCCTCTTCGACCCACCGCTCGTCGAGGTGAAAGTACTTCGACTCGCTCTTGTCTCCGTGACGCACGACGATGAAGCGGCCCGCGCCCCACGAGCGCGTGCTCTTCGTGACGACGCCATCTTTCACCGCCATCACCGGCGTGCCGACGGGTGCTGCGTAGTCGGTACCGGCGTGAAACTTCTTGCGGTGCGAGATGGGGTGGATGCGCTCGCCGACGCGCGACGAGACCATCCATGCATCAATGGGGCTGGCCAGCGTGTCGCCGACGAGGGTGCCGCCGTTGTCGTCGACGAACACGGCGTCGTTGCCAGCGCCGGCGACAAAGGCGAAGTCGCCGACGTGGGCGCGCAGCACGGTGAAGGGCGCGCCGTCGACGTCGACGCGAAAGCCAACGATGGCGCCGTCTTGCTTCCAGATGGTGATGGGCGTGCGGGGCGGCAGCGTCGCGAGGTCGACGCGCTCGGCCAGCAGCTCTTTGATGGGCAACGACGCCCGGCGGCTGTTGCTGGTGACGACGATGTCGACGACAGGAACGGCGGCGCCGACATCGACGTCAGGCTGCGGCGGCGGCGCCGAAGCAGGCGACGACGAAAACGCCACCGCCGACAACGCCGCAAGCACGATGACGCGCATCACGATGAGAAGGATACTGGCGCCGTGCCGCTCACACGACCTTCTGACCGCCGCGAGACGCATGGCCGAGGCACGAGCGCCCTGTGCTGATCGAGGTGTACGACGACGACGTACCCGCCGTGGTCTGGCTCTTCTGCGGGGCCAGCAACGACGACGCTGATTTCGCCCGCTGGTTGGCGTCGATGAAGCGGCTCGACAGCGTCATGACGCAGCGGCCCGGCGCGGCGCTGTTGATCATCGACGAGGGCAATCCTCCGCCGAAGGGCGAGCAGCGCGCCGGACTGACAGAGACAGCGCGCGCCATCAAAGGCGACACACCCCTGGCCGTGGTGACGTCG
The DNA here is from genome assembly GCA_031384945.1 of Deltaproteobacteria bacterium. GTDB lineage: Bacteria > Myxococcota > UBA727 > UBA727 > VGSZ01 > VGSZ01. The sequence continues at coordinate 5,668 of JANNAY010000772.1, read as the reverse complement.
TCGGCGCTGGCGCGCACCATCATCGGCGGGCTGCACCTGACGGGCGTCGTGCGCTTCCCACTCAAGGGCTTCGCTGACGTCGACAGCGCCTGCGCCTGGGTGGCGGCTTTGCGAAAGACCGCGCCCGCGCTCCCCGACCAGCTTCGTGGGCTGATCGAAGAGGCGCGGGCGCGCGAGAGACTCAAGAACGAGAAGAGCTAGCGCTTCAATCCTTGGTTTTTCAAGCTGGCCTCGAGCTTCTTTCTGACATCAGGAGGCAGACCTTCAAGGCCCTGCATCCCACCGCCGGGGTTCATGCCCGGCGGCGGCGCCGGCGCCTTCTTGAAAAGCTCAGTGGGTTTATCGTAGCGGCTCTTCGCGAACGAAGAGACAACGTAAACGAGGCCATCTGCCCCTTTGACGTACACGTCTTTCGGCTTGTCGCCTTCTTTAGCGCCTTCTTCGGCGACGGCCTTGCCAAAGGCGACGCGTTCGACTTTGCCGCCAGCGGTGATTTCGACGACGGGGTCGGCGCCGCCGGCGTCTTTGACGTCAGCAGCGACGCGCTGGCCCTTCAAGCGCAGCGCGCTCGCAACGGCCGAGCCGATCTGGGTGGCATCGAACTCTGGCGGCGCCGTCTTCGGCTCGACCAGCTTCCACGCGCCGCCGTCCTTCTTGACGACGACGGTGGTCTTGCCAGCGGTGAACTTCACCTGCGTCACATCGTCAGCCTTCGCGCTGAACATGCCGAGGTCGCGGAAGTCGTCGAGGCCTTTGTCGATGTTCTTTGCGGCGTACTCGGCCAGCAAATAGACCTGCGCGTCGCCGTCGACGCGGGCGTAGATGCGCTTCTTGTCGTCTTTGCCGCCGAGGTGAACGACGAGGTCTTTGCCGTCTTTGCCCTTGGCGGTGATCACCGTGTGCGGCACGTCGAAGCCGGCCTTCTTGTCATCGACGTCGTCCGCGAAGTCGGCGGCGCGCAGCGTGGCCAACGACGAGGCGACGCGCGACAGCGCCGAAGCATCGAGACGAAAGCCCGCCGGCAGTTCCTTCGGCTCCGCCAGCGTCCACGTCGTCGTCTTCTTCGGCGCCGCCGCTTCTTTGCCTGCTTCTGCAGGGGGCGCGGGCTCTTCTTTCGTCTCGCCGGCGAGGGCGACGGTGCCGTCGACGCGGGCGATGCGGACGGCGGTGAAGTCGTCGGCCTTGGCGTCGACGATGCTCTTCTTGCGCCACGCGCCAGCGTCTTTCTTCAACAGCGTGCCGAGGCGGCCCTTGCTGACAAAGACGTCGTTGCTGCCCTGCTCGCGCATGGTGGTGCCGCCGCCCTTGGCCGCGCGGCCGAAGAGCAGGTCGAGCGCCTTGCCCTTGCCGGTGCTGATGACGACGTGGGTCCCGTGGGCGTCGTCGATCTCGAAGTCTTTGAGCTTCTCGGCCTTGTTGGCGACGACGTCGCCGGCGCCGAGCTCGCTGATGGCGTCGAGCACGGGCTTCATCTGCGCGTCGTCGACAGCGAACTTCTTGCCGTTGCCAGAAGAGACGGTGAAGCCCTTGCCATCACGCTCGAGCACGACGGTGGTGGCTTTGCCGTCGTCTTTGCCGTCGTCTTTGCCGTCGTCGGCGACAGCGTCGTCTTTCTTCGGCTTCTCTTTCGGCGGCACCGTCACTTCGATCTTGGTGACGTCGTCGGCTTTGATCTTTTGGACCTTCAGCTCTTTGATGCCGACCTTCGGTTGGCTGTCGCGGGTGGCGAACCAGCCGAGCAAGAGGACGACAAAGACGACGCCGACGCCGGCGAGCAGGTTGTTTTTCATTGAAGCTCCAAACGTGAAAAAGACAAGAGATACATGGGGTTAGCGCGCGCCCAGCCGGGCCTTGCGCGACTCGCGCAGGCGCCAGCGCACCACGCCCAAGAGCGTGAGCAACAGCGGCACGCCGATGGTGAGGCCGAACTTCACGCCGTTGCGTGTGCCGTCAGAGAGGTCGGGCGCGAAGGGGGCTTCGCCAGCGCCGCGGTTGCGCATCGCCAGCAGCTTCGGATCGAGCACCATCCAATCGACGAGGTTCAAGAACAGCGCGGCGTTCGGCGGACCGAGCACCTGCTCGTTCACCATCGTCGAGCTGCCGACGACGAAGACGCGGGCTTCGGCGGCCGACTTCTTCGTCGCGTCGAAGTGCGAGGGCAGCAGGCCCTTGCTGGTCGCGATCAAGTCATACGGACCGGTCATCGTGACGTCGGCGGTCTGCCAATCGCGCGAGGGCGACAGGCCCTCGGGGGTGGCGTCTTCGAGCCACGACTTCGGCGACGAGCGGCCCAGCACTGTCGTCTCGACGCCGTCGATCTTCTTTGGGTAGACGGGCACGGCGAAGGGCAGGGTGAGCCCGACGATGCCGCGCGTCAGGTTGCTGTCGCCGATGAGCGTCTTCAGCGTCGGAATGAATGGATATTGAATCGGTCGCTGAATCGTGAACATGCCACGCTTCTCAGCCACCGAGAGGTTGGCGCACTCGACGTCGCCCACCAGCTGCGAGCCGAGCTCGATGCCGTAGCTCTCGACGAGCTTGTCGACGCCGTGCTCGACGGGCGTCGGCTGAAAGGTCTTGAGATCGATCTGCGCGCGGTCGAGAAAGAAGCCGGCGGCGTGGCCTTTCATGATGAAGTCATCGATGGCCTTCAGCTCGTCTTCACTGTATGCAGCGTTCGGACCGATCACGAGCACGGCGTCAACGTCGTCGGCGACCTTGCCCGCTCCACCATCGGCGCCTGAGCCCAGCGTGACCGGGCGAACCTCATAGTTCTGGTCGAGGGCCTGCTTGATGCGGCCGAGGCCCTCTTCAGGGCTGGGCTCGCCGTGACCCTGAATGACGCCGAGCACCGGCGTCTTCGTGCGCGTCAGCCGGCGAATGATCGTCGTCAGGTCGTACTCGAGTGACGACGTGTCTTGCACGACGGGCAGGGCCTCTTTCTCTTCGCCGTAGCGCACCGAGATGCCCATCCACGCGCGCTTGGTCTGCTGCTGGTCTTGCTCGAGCACGCGCACTTCGACGGCCTGGATGCCGAGGGCCTCGAGGTCTTTCTCGACCGAGGTCTTTTCGCGCACCTGACGACCGAAGATGTCGCGCTTCACGTCTTTCTTGATGTCTTTGTCTTCGGCGGTCTCTTCGCCCTGCGGGTCGACGAACGAGAAGCTCAGGTTGTTGCCGCTCTTGGCGCGGTACTCTTCGAGGAGGTCTTTGACGTAGCGGGCATTGTCACTGAAGGGCGGCGGCAGGTCTTTGGTGAAATACGCAGTCACCGTGACCGGATTCTCCAGCTTCTCCATCGTCTCTTTGGTTGCCTCAGACAGCGTGAAGATCTTGTCTGCGGTCAGGTCGAGGCGCAGCGGCAGGCGCACAGCGAACAAGTTGACGACCACGAGGATGCCGACGCCGAAGACGACGGCGGTGCTGCCTTTGACGTCGGCGCCGACGCGGCGGTTGCCGGTGAGCGATTGCGTCGTGGCGATGAGCAGGCCGGCGGTGACCGACAAGAAGAACACGAGGTCGCGCCAGTCGACGACGCCGCGGCCGAGAGACTCGAAGTGGTAGAAGGCGCTGGCGTATTGGCAGACCTCGCCGACGCTCTCGGGCAAGATCACGATGGCGAAGCTGAGCATCAAGTTGAAGGCGCAGACCACCGTGGCCAGCAAGAACGCAATCACCTGGTTCTTGGTCAACGACGAGAACAACAGTCCAACGGCGACGAAGGTCGAGGCCAACAACAACGTACCCAGGTAGCCGCCGATGACGGGGCCCCAGTCGAAGCTCTGGCCGGGTGCGGCGAGGGGCGCGATGGCGATGGCGTTCAACACCGTGAACAGCAGGCCGACGGCGATGACGCCGGTGGCGCCGAGCCATTTGCCCAGCGCGATCTCATGATCGCGCACGGGCAACGTCATCAACAGCTCGAGGGTGCCCGTCTTTTTCTCTTCGGCGAGCAGCCGCATCGTCAACGCTGGGGCGAGCACGGCGAGAAACGCCGGCATCCAGTCGAAGAACGTGCGGAAGCTGGCGCGCCCGAAGAGAAAGACGCCAGGAAAGAAGAAGAATTTAATGCCGCAGACGACGAGAAAGACGCCGAGCACGACGTAGGCGAGGGGGGAAGAGAAGGCGACGCCGAATTCGCGGCGGGCAATGCCAAGCATGTTCTTCATGATCAGCCTCAGTTCTTCGTCGTCGACGACGCGGTCGCGTCTGACGTGGTGAGCTTGCGGAAGGTTTCTTCGAGCGACACCGAGCGTCGTTCGAGGGCGAGCACGAGCAGCTGGTGCTGCACGGCGAAATCAAAGAGCTGCTCGCGCGGATCGACGTCGCCCTTCGACGTGATCAAGAACGCCTGCGCGTCTTTCTCGGTCGTCGCCGCCGACGTGACGTCGCTGACGCCGCTGACGCCGCGCAGGTTCTTGATGATGTCGGCGCCTTTGGTGTCGCCGCGGGCGCGCAGGGTGACGGCGACGGTGGTGCCGTCGCTGGTCAACGTCGACGGCGGACCGTCGGCCTTGAGCACGCCATCGCTGATGATCAACGCCCGCGAACAGGTGTGCACGACCTCAGGAAGGATGTGCGTCGACATCAGCACGGTCTTTTCGGTGCCGAGCTCTTTGATCAGGTTTCTGATCTCGACGACCTGGTTGGGGTCGAGCCCCGTGGTCGGCTCGTCGAGAATCAAGATGTCGGGCTCGTGCAAGATCGCCTGCGCCAGTCCGACGCGTTGGCGGTAGCCCTTCGACAGCTCGCCGATGTCTTTGCCGCGCTTGTCGCCGAGGCCGCAGCGGTCGACGGCGGCGCGGATGGCGCTGGCGGTCTTGTCTTTGGGGATGCCGCGCATGTGCGCGACGTAGGCGAGGTAGTCCTCGACCATCATTTCTTCATAGAGCGGGTTGTTTTCGGGCAGGTACCCGATGTGCTTCTTGGCCTCGACGGGGTTGGTGGCGACGTCGATGCCTTTGACTTTGACGATGCCGCTGGTGGCTTCGAGAAAGCCGGTCAGCACCTTCATCGTGGTCGACTTGCCGGCCCCGTTCGGTCCGAGAAATCCCACGACCTGGCCGCGGCCGACGTCGAATGAGATGCCGCGGACGGCGGGCGTGGCGCCGTAGTTCTTCTTCAAGTTCTCGATGTGGATCATCGCGTCGCTGGACATGCGAGGCCTCCTCTGTTCTTTGCCCTCCGGGCGGCCCTTCGGGAATTGGCTGGATGGCATGAAAAGACCCGTGTCACGACGACGTCAAGAGGTCGCCCGGGCTGTTTGCCCGACTTTTTTATTCCCGCGCAGGCTCTCTGCTGGTGGGTGAGCAGCACGGCGCTCCGGCCGCGGCGGGCTTTTGTCGCGGTCCGCGTTGAGGAAACGACCTCGTCGATCGTGCTTCGCCGGCCTGTTCTTCTTGTGCTGCGCACGGCCGCTGGAGGTCCCACTGGCGTCAGGGTTGTCCGCGCCGTTCGTCGGGCAGCCGGCGGCAGCGCTCGGCGCATGGTGACGAGGCTCCGCGGGTGACGGACGGCGAGGGCTGCGTCAGCAGACCAACGTCGTCAGGAACCCGTGGAGTGTCACGCCGCGAGCGGAGCAAGCGACACCCACGCGCCCGCGAGGGCAGAAACTGTCGTCGTGGGCCGGGGGGCGGCGAGGCTGCCCCGCGCGGGTGGACGACAAACA
>JANNAY010000770.1:0-2874 GCA_031384945.1 Deltaproteobacteria bacterium | reverse complement strand
GCGCTTCAACGCGCTCGTGCTCGACGGTGACGAGGTCGTCTTCTCCGACCGCAGCGATCTGCGCGTGCAAGACCTGACGGCGTCTGGTGTGTTGCGCGGCGCTGACGTCGTCGCTGACCCGATCGGCGGCTTCGCGGTTGGCGGTCTCGCGGTCGGGCTCGCGGTGGGTGGCGCCCGCGGCCAGTGGTCGATCCTCGCCGAGAACGCGCGCTTTCCTGCGCCGATCAGCGTGCGCGACTCGCTGAACCTCGACGTGGTGCCCCTCGAGCCCGCGCAGTTCACCGACCTCGGCAACAACACCCGCTGGGGACCGCAAGAGAACCCGCCCCGCTGCGGCGACCTTGACGGCGTCTTTGGCCCCGTCGTGCTCGTCGACGACGCCGCCGTCGCCGCCTTCAACGCCGCGGGCGTGCAGTGCATCGACGGCGACCTCGAGATCGGCGCCGACGTGACCAGCGTCGAGCTGGTGAACCTCGTCGTCATCACCGGCACGCTGCGCGTGCGCGGCAGCAACGTCAGCAGCGTCGTGTTGCCCGTGCTCGAAAGCGCTGGCGCAGTCGACGTCGGCGACAACGACGCGCTGGTGAACCTCGAGCTGCCCGCCCTCGTCGACGTCACCGACAGCTTCGTCGTCGAAGACAACGACGCCCTCGTCAACTTGACGCTGCCGCTGGTCGAGAACATCGGCGGTGACCTCGTCATCGGCGACAACGACGCGCTGACCGACGTCGACATCCCCGTGCTGGCCACCATCGGCGGCGACCTCGTCATCGACGGCAACGACAGCCTCGACAACCTTGGCTTGCCCGTGCTCGTCACCGTCGACGGCGACCTGCAGCTGGTGGGCAACCCCGACCTGCTCGCGCTCTTGCTGCCGCTGCTCGAAGACATCGGCGGCACGTTCACCATCTCTGACAACGACGGGCTCACCACCGTCACCGCGCCTGAGTTGGCTCACATCGGCGGCGACCTCGTCATCGGCGACAACGACGCCTTCGACGACGACATCGACCTCGCCCCCGACGTCAACATCGGCGGCGTCCTCGACGTCGGCGACGATGTCGTCATCGCCGTCTGCGGCGACGGCGTCGTCGAAGGCGCTGAAGGCTGCGACGACGGCGACAACGACGACTTCGATGGCTGCAGCGACGTCTGCGCCGTCGAAGCCGGCTTCGTCTGCGCGCAATCGCCCAGCGTCTGCGCCCGCGATCGCGATGGCGATGGCAGCGCCGACGTCGTCGACAACTGCGTCAGCGTCGACAACGCCGACCAGGCCGACGTCGACGGCGACAACGTCGGTGACGCCTGCGATGCCGACGTCGGCAACAGCGGCGGCGCGGTCGTCGCTGACGACGATGGCGACGGCGACGGCAGCGCTGACGTCGCCGACAACTGCGTCGACATCAGAAACGCCGACCAGGGCGACGTCGACGGCGACGGCGTGGGCGACGCCTGCGACGACGACGCCGACGGTGACGGTGACGGTGACGACGTCGACAGCGACCCGTGTCCGCTGCAGGCAGACGTCGACGACTGCGCTGGCGACGAAGACGGCGACGGCCTCGCCGACGAAGACGACCCCTGCCCCGTCGCCGCCGGCAACAGCGACGACAACGACGGCGACGGCAAGGGCGACGCCTGCGACGCTGACGACGACGCTGACGCGGTCAACGACGTCGACGACAACTGCGCCGTCGTCGACAACGCCGATCAAGCAGACGCCGACGACGACGGACGCGGCGACGCCTGCGACCTGTGTCCGGCTGTCAGCGGTCCGCGCGAGGGTTGTTTGCTCGATCCGCCCCCGCCGCCGCCGCCCGACGACGACGGTGGGGCACCTGAAGGCGGATGTGCGCAAGCGGGCTCGGGCTCGGGCTCCGGCGCGGGTCCGGGCGCGATGGCGGCCTTGTTGGCGGTGTTGCTGCTGCGCCGTCGACGTCACGCCCTGCCCGGCGTGCCCGGCGTGGCGCACACGCTCGCGGTGCTCTTCGTTGTCTTCGGTGTCGTGGGCGTCGCCAGCAACGCCCGCGCGGCCACCTTCACCGGCGCGGTCTCGGCCGACGCCAACGACGGCGCCAACTGGGACGGCGGCACCGTGCCCGACGGCGACGAGGCGGCGGTGTTTCCAGCGGGCGCGCCCACCGCGACGCTCGGGCAAGACCTCGACGTCGCCAGCATCCTCGTCGGCAGCACCGTGCTCGGCCGTGGTTTTTCGGTGCTGGCCAGCGACGTCGTCGTCGAGGGCGCCGGGCGGCTCGACGCACCCGTCATCGCCGGCGCCGGTGCGTCGGTTCAGGTCGACGTCGGTGGCGCGCTGCAATCTGCATCGTTCTCGTCACAGCAGCTCTCGACGGTGATTGACGACGGCCGCATCGGCAGCGTCGTCGTCAGCAGCGTCGACGGCGCGGTCGCCCTCACCGGCAGCGGCGCCATCGATCGGTTGGCGATCGACGGCGTGGCGCTGTGGAGCATGGATGCAGCAGAGCTCGACGACCTGACCAGCACCGGCCTCATCGTGTTCGACGGCCACGACGTCATCGTCCACGGGCTGAACAACAGCGGTGTGATCAGCGGCGCGGCGTCGTTGACGTTCGCCGGCAGCGCGGACGTGCGGCTGGGCACCCTCGCCGACCGACCGGCGTTGAGCTTCGCGCTCGAAGCCGACGGCGCCGTCGTGCGTGGCGTCGACGATGTCGTCGTCTCGTCCCTCACCGTGACGGGCGCCGGCACGGTGCTGCGCTTCGCCGACGAAGAGTCGTCGCTGCGCGTCACCGACCGGCTCGTGCTGCGCGGTGAAGCGGGCGCGCCGGTGACCATCCGCGGCCCGCTCTCGCTCGAGATCCCTGAAGGCCCGGGCGCCGTCATCGACGCCGA
>JANNAY010000764.1:0-1949 GCA_031384945.1 Deltaproteobacteria bacterium | reverse complement strand
CCGGCGTAAAGCGCGTAGAGCTTGGGCCACCACGCCGCCGGCACGTCGCGCCCCTGGTGCACCTCGACGACGAGGCCGCTCTCTTTGACGCGCCGTCGCTCGCGGCGAATCTGTTTGCGCTCTTCGTGTGACAGCGCGCCGAGAAAGTCGTCGAAGGTGCCGTAGCCGTCGTTGCGCCAGTGAAACTGCAGCGAAGCGCGGCGGGTGAACCCTGACTGCGCGAGCAGCGCAGCCTCGCGATCGGTGCAGAACAGCACGTGGGTCGACGACGCTTTCTCTTGCTGCTGCAACGTCGACAGCGCCTGCAGCAGCGCCGTCGTCGTCGCCTCTGACGTCGTGAACAGACGGGGTCCGGTGGCCGGCGTGAAGGGCACGGCGACCGTGAGCTTCGGGTAGTAGGGCAGTCCGAATTTTCGCGCGGCCTCAGCGATCTGCCAATCGAAGATGAACTCGCCGAACGAGTCAGAGCGCGCGAACGCGGGCACCGCGCCGACGAGCACTTTGCTGTTCGCGTCTTCGGCGAGCAGCAACCGCGGGCCCCAACTGGTCTTTTTGCCGATCGATCCGGAGCGCTCGAGGGCCCACAAGAACGCGTGCTGCACGAAGGGGTTGTCGACGCCCGCGACGGTGGTGACGGCGTCAAAGGCGGCGGCGTCGACGTCAGCAAAAGAGGTGACGACGCGGGTCTTCGTGCTCATCGCGCGCAGCCTAACGACTCGACCGCGATCGATGCACAACGCAGGTTGTGGTTCGCGCACGAGCTCATGGGTACTTCGAGCGCCAACGGGATTCGAAGACCGTCAGATCCATGCCGTAGACGTCGTCGAAGGCAGCGGCGAAGTCTTTGCCGCCGATCATGGCCTTGAACATGTCGGCGAAGCTGCCTGCGCCGCGCCAGTGCTCGAGCTCGGTCATCAGGTCGTAGGCGCAGTCGTAGCGAAGCCCGGCAGCCTTGCGATCCGATGTCGCCGAAAACGACGCCGACAGCGACGCCAACGATGGCAGCTCAGCCTGCTTCTTCTGCTGCATGCGCGCGGCGATCTTTGCTTTGTCGTCGTCGGGCTCGACCCACTGCGCGAGCCCTTCGTTGAACCAGCTGGGCACCGGACGGCCCACCGCCGTGCGCAAGAGCGCGTGCAGGTACTCGTGAAAGAGCACGTCTTCGAGGTCGCCGCGGGCGGCCTTGAGCTGGCTCTCTTTGATGCGAATTTTTCCATCAAAGACGCCGCCGGACCAGTCCGGTCCCGACGACGCCTTGGCGTATTGGTCGCCGGTGTAGAGCACGACGGTGATGGGCGCGGGCGGCACGGCGCCGAGCGAGCGCTCGAGCTTCGCGCGCGCGTCTTCGAGGATGGTCAGCGCCGTGTCGGCGAGGTCTTTTCGTTCGTCGCCTTCGTAGCGGGCGACGAAGTGCAGGTTGGCGCGGCTCTCGAACTTCGCCTCGACGGCGCGCTTCTGCTCGATCCGCGCGATCTTCGCTTCGACCGCGCGCTGCGTGCCGCCCGCCGACAGCGGCAGCGCGCGCTGCCAGGCGTCGATGGCGCCGTCGAGGTCGTTGACGGCGTCGCAGGCGTCGCCGAGCAGCAACAACGTCGAGAACGCCGGCTTCAGCTCGGCTGACTCGGTCAGCAGCTCTTTTTTCGCCGCCGGATCCGCCGTCGCTTTTGCCACCTCGCGCAAAATTTCTGCGCGGCCGTAGCGCACGGCGGTGTCCATGCGGCAGACGCCGGTGCCCCAGAGCGGCTTCGACGACGACAGCGCCTGCGTTGCATTCGTCTTTGCCAGCGTGACGAGCTCGCGCATCGTCTTGCGTTCGAGGCCGCAGCCTTCTTCTTCGACGACGGCGACGCCTGCGTCTGCGACGACATCGACGTCGACGCCGCCATCGACGACGCCATCGACGCCGCCATCGACGACGCCGCCATCGACGACGCCGCCATCGACGCCGC
>JANNAY010001572.1:0-2215 GCA_031384945.1 Deltaproteobacteria bacterium | reverse complement strand
CGAGCACATGGGCAAGGTCGCGCCCAAGAAGCCCCAAGGCTCTCTCTTCGAAGAGGGCTAAAGAAAAATCCACCGACTGTGCATCGGTGGATCTTGCGGGGCGCAGCGAGAACTAACCGCCGGCTTTTTCGCGGTCGTCGTCGCGGTCGCCGTCGATGACGTCGTTGACGCTGGGGAATTTTTTGATCTCGCCGCGGGCGATGCGCCACGCCTGCTGGACGATCCACGAGAGCGAGCGATCCTGACGGTTGGCCTCGTCTTGGATCTCTTTGAGCATCTCTTCGGGGAAGTAGAGCGATTGCTTGCGCTTGTCGGCAGATGCCATGGGGGTCCTCCTCAAACGGGCCGCGTGTCAGCGAACGGAAACAACGGGGGCAAGCGTAGGACAGAGTCCGACATCGGCTCAAGCCGTCTCCTCGTGTGGCACACTTCGGACGTGCGCCACGTCTCTCTCCCTCTTGTCTGCGTGGTCGTTTCCGCTTGCCTCGCCGGCTGTCCCGACGAGCCCCTCGGCGAGCTCAACCCCGACATCGCCGTCGACCCCGCAGCGCTCGACTTCGGCACCGTGCAGCCCGGCGTCTCTCACGATGACGTCGTCGATGTCGGCAACCGCGGCACCGGCACCCTCACCGTCCGCGGCGTGCGCGTCGAGCCCGACGACACCGGCTTCAGCGTCCTCGCGTTTCCCGACAAGGTCGCGCCGGGCCAGGCCGAGGGCATCAGCGTCTCGCTGCTGGTCGCCCGCGCCGGCGACGTCGCTGGCGCCGACCTCGTCATCGACTCCGACGACGACGACACGCCTGAGCTGCGCGTACCGCTGACGGCCGAGGGCGGCGTCGCCAAGCTGCTGATCTCGCCCGATCCGATCGCCTTTGGGCGCGTCAGCGAAGGACCCGGCGACGAACAAGTCGTCACCCTGACGAACGACGGCCTCGACGACCTCGTCATCAACGGCGCCGCCTTCGTCGACAACGTCGGCTTCGTCGTCGACGCCAGCGCGCTGCCGGTGAACCTCGGTCCGCGCGAGGTCGCGCTGGTCACGGTCTCGCTGCAGCCGACAGCGGCCCTGATCGCGGCGCTGCCTGAGCCCCGGCTCGTCGACGAATTGGTCTTCGACACCTCGATCGGCGAGCGCGGCGTCAACGTCAGCGCCGACGTCAACCTCGCCCCCGTCGTCGTCAACGTCGAACGCGACAGCCGCCGCAGCGTCGTCAAAGTGGGCATCAACGACCCCGTCGTCGCCGACGGCAGCGAGACCGCCGACCCCGAGGGCGACGCCTTTACCTTCTTCTGGTCCGTGCCCGTGCGACCCAACGGCTCGATCGCCGCCGTGATCGGACAGGGGCAGCCGCAGGCCCGCGTCACCGCCGACGTCGTCGGCAGCTACGTCGTGCGCCTGCGCGCCACCGACGTGCACGGCGCCTTTGGCGAGGCTGACCTGCAGCTCGCCCCCCGCGACCTCGCCGCCGTGCTCACCTGGGGACCGGCCGGCAGCGCCGCCTGCCTCGCCTTCTCTGACGAGCAATGCGACGCGATGACGCCGCAAGAGCGCGCGCAGAATTGCTGCGGCCACAGCGACCTCGACGTGCACCTGATCGCGCCGACCGGCGTGCTCGGCGACTACGGCGCCTGCCCCGGCACCTGCGCCGACGAAGAATTCTGCGCCGAAGAGAGCGACGCCCACGTCGACACCTGCCGCCAGACCGGCCTCGACTGCAGCTTCGCCAACCGATTTCCTGAGTGGGGTGCGGTGGGCCGCGGCGACGATCCGCGGCTCGACATCGACGACGTCAGCGGCGAGGGCCCCGAGGTCATCTCGCTCAACGAGCCCGTCGACGGGCAGTACCGCGTCGTCGTCCACTACTGCCTCGACCGCAACGACGAGCCGTCGCAGGCGACGATCACGTTCTTCGATCAAGGCGAGGTCTTCGCCGTCGCCGGCCCGCAGACCATCACCGAAGGAGAAGCGTGGTTGGCGGCCGTGCTCGTGCGCGAGAACGGCACGTGGACGCCGACCTTCCTGGCGTCCTGGTCCATCAGCATTCCAATGTGGCCTCCCGTCAGGATCCGCTTCAGCGCGCGGCGCATCCCGTGCTCCATCCCGATCAGTTCCACCCCCATGCGGCTCCGCGTCTCGTTGATGCGCGCGTCGGGGCCCCGGGTCGTCATCGGCGGGAAACCCTAGGGCCCCCCCCCCCCCCGCCCCCCCCCCCCC
>JANNAY010000721.1:0-3579 GCA_031384945.1 Deltaproteobacteria bacterium | reverse complement strand
CACCCCGCTCTTCCGAACCCTCTGATTTGTGCTGCGCACGCCAATCGTGCTCGCGCCAGCGTCGACGATGCCCGCGCCAGCGTCGACGATGCCCGCGCCAGCGTCGACGATGCCCGCGCCAGCGTCGACGATGCCCGCGCCAGCGTCGACGATGCCCGCGACGACGACAACGCTTCTGCCAGCCGTGCGCAGCACAACCAGAACCTGGCCGGCTGTGGCGCTCGAACAACCATGCGGCCCACCGCGGCCGGAGCGCCATGTTGCCCGGCGCTAAATGCCGACGCCGCGCTGCATGCGAATGCGGTCGACCAGGCGCCCAATGAAAAGCCGAAGTTGCTGGTCGGGTTCTTGTCGCTTATTGCGCTCGAGCGCCGACAACATCCGCTCTTGGGCGTGTTGCTCGAGCAGGCCCTTGGCCTTGATGGCGAGGTTGCCCGGGTTCGAGCGCAAGACATCGAGCAGGAATTCGCAAGCCTCGTCGGTGCCGACGGCGGCGACGGACTTGAGGGCGGCGTCTCTCACGTCGTGGACTTCGTGGGAGTTGAAGACGCGGACCAGCGAGTCGAGGCCCGGCTGGAAGGTCATGCGGCGCAAGGCCGCGACGCCTGCCTCTCTGACCTTGCCCGTCGATGTCAACGCGCGATCGATGATGGCAAAGACCTCTTTTTGCTTCAGCTGCGACGCCTTTTCGACGACGAGGGCCTTTGTGGCGTCGTCTCCCTGCTCGTACATCGCGAGCAACGGACGCACGGCGGCGGGGTGCTGCAGCTCGCCCAGCCGCTCGATGAGGCCCGGCGGCACGCGCTCGGGGTCGCCGCCGGCGGCGAGGTGGTCGTCGTAAGCGAGGGAGATGAGCAGGGCCTTTCTGCGCTGCACCTCCCACACGTTTTTGTGGTCGCCGACGAGGCGGCCGATGGCGTCGGGGATGTCGCTGCCATTCTCTTGCTCGAGCAGGTCGCGCACCCAAATCTCTTGCACCGGCAGGCGGCGGCGGAAGTACTCAGGAAACGCCGCCGGCGGCTCTTTGTCGTCTTTGTTCTTCGCGAGACGGCCGAGGTCTTTGGCGAGCTCGTCGTAGCGGGCCTTTTTCTTGTCAGAAAGATCGAGGCCGGCGAGCTGCGTGTAGCACTCAGCGACGTTGCGATCGTCTTGCACGCGGTTGAAGCACGAGACCGCGGCGAGCAGCGCGTTCTCGACCAGCTCGGGCGGTTGACCTTTTTCAAGGGCCTGCTTCGAAACTCTCAACCAAGCCTGAGCTGCCTCGGTCAAGAAGTAATCGGCGTAGATGAAGCCGACGCGTTTGGCGTATTCGCCGGCTTCGCGGTGCAGCTCGGCGACGCTGTGCAGCTCGCCAAGCTCGTCAGAGGCGGCGATGAAGTCGTAATAATACTGGATGGTGAAGAAGCGGTCGCCCTTCTGCTTCAAGATGCGAATGCAGTTGAGATATCCCTCGGCGAAGGGTTCGTAAGACTTCTCGATCCGGCCGACTTGAACCAACGACAAATAGCAGCGAAAGGCGCCGTCTTTGTCGCCGGCTTGTTCTCGGCGGTCGCCTTCTTCTTCGAGCAGCCGCGTGCACAGCGCCAGCAGCTGCCGCGTGCGATCGGTTTGGTTGAGCTTCGCGGCCATGCGTCCGGCGTTCAGCGCGGCCAGTCCGGCGAGGTAGGGCTCGTGCGTCGCTTCTTTCTGGCGCACGAGCTGCTCGTAGAGCGAGAGCGCGTCGGCGCTGTCGCCGCTCTCTTCGCTGGCGCGGGCGGCGTGTGCGAAGAGTCCGGCTTCGCGGTAGCGCAGCGAGGCTTCGCGTTGACGACGTCCGATGCGCAGCACGCGGCCGACGTCTCTGGCGGTGCCCTTGTTCTTGTAGAGCTCGAGGGCCGGGTCGACGTTGAGCAGGTACTCGTGCACCCGCGCCGCGGCCAATGGGCGGCCCTGGCGTGCGTAGAGCGCCGCGAGCTCGCGGCACCAGTCGCTGTAGTCGGCCTCGTCGACGTGGGTCTGCGCGAGCAGCTCGCGCCAGGCGTTGGCGGCTTCGGCGGTGGCGCCGAGGTGGCGGGCGCGCTGGACGGCTTCGGCGATGTAACTCACGGAAGCACTCTACCGATCTGGGGTCAGTTGACGGTGCAGGCGCCGGTGAAGGGCACGGTGATGAAGATGGGATCGCCGTAGCGCTCTTCGGCCGTGGTGCCGGCGAGCGCACCCGTCGACGTCACCGACGACAGCGTGCGATCGATGCTGGTGATGACGCCGCGGCACTGGATCTGCAGCGTCACTTGTGTCGCCGACGGCGTCGTCGCCAAGCCCGGCGTCTCTTCGAGCGCGTTGCCCCAAAGGTAGGGGTAGACGCGGTAAATCTGGTCGGGCTGTCCGCTGGTCTTCGGCCCCGGCAGCTCGACGGTGATCTTCTCGGGAATGCACTGAAGCGAGCCGTTGCCGGGATTGAAACAACCACGTTGGTTGTCGATGTCGAGCTGCGGATCTTGTTTGTCGGCGAGCGAGGCCCCGTCGCGGGTCGGCATGTCGAAGTCGACGAGACGCGTCGTGGGTGCTGTGCAGGTCGGCTGTCCTGGAATGTTCACCGTACAGACTTTGCAGTTCTCGTAGAAGCAGTCGCGGTTTCGGTCGTCGGTGCCGGCGGGCGGCTCGCTGTGTCCGCTGACGAAAGGCATGTCGAAGAATGTGGCGCCGACGCCGCTGATCAGGTGGACGTCGACGTCGATGGCGTCGTTCATGAACAACGTGACCTCGAGGGTGTCGGGGATCTTCTGCGCTTCGACCGAGACGTCGCAGGTGAAGGGCGGCGAGTTCGGCTCTTGGGCCGTGACGCGCAGCTTGTAGTCGCGCACGCCAAGGGCCGAGGGCGACGTCGCCTGGAAGAACACGATGTCGCGGCGGGTGGGATTGCCAAGAAACTGCGCGGCAGGGTCGGCGCCAGCGGGGGTGCCGATGAGGTCCCAGTTGAACGTCGTGCCGGTGGTGCCGGCGGGCGTGGCGAAGAGCTCGAAGCGCTCGAGCACCTGTTTGACGAAGTCGCCGTCGTCGACGCCGCAGGTGAACCTGGTCGGGCAGAAGCAACCCGTGGTCGCGTTGCGGCGGGCGTCTTGCGGGGCGCAGACGCCCGTCGGGTTGCCGGCGCCGCACGAGGGGCAGAGGTTGTTCTGCGGCGTCTGCAAGCAGGTGCCGTCGACGTTGCAGGTGCCGGCGGTGCACGAGAACGCGTCGGTGCAGTTGCTGTTGGTCTGCACCGTCAAAGGCACGCCGTTTTGGCAGACGCCGTCTCTGCAGCCGACGTCGGCGGGGGATTCGGTGTCGTTGTTGACGCTGGTGACGGTGCCGGCGGCGCTGCACGTCTCGCGCTTGCAGTCGACGGTCGAGTTTTGCGGTGGCGTCTCGCCGGTGTTGCCGACGCTGACGACGGAGCCGCCGCTGCAGGTCTCGCGCTTGCAGTCGTTGGTCGGGCCCTGCGCCGGCGTCTCGTTGTTGTTGGCGGCGTCGACGACGGCGCCATTCAAGCACTGCTGGGTCGTGCAGTCTGTGCTCGAGCGCTGCGCCGGCACTTCGGTGTTGGCGGCGGCGTCGACG
>JANNAY010000158.1:0-8432 GCA_031384945.1 Deltaproteobacteria bacterium | reverse complement strand
GCCGAGGGCCTTTTGCAGCAAGGCTTCTTCGACGCGGTGGTTGGCGGCGCGCGCCAACTTCAACGCGCCATTCAAGTGCTCGCGCGCGCCCAGCCGGTCGCCCTGAGCCGCCGACGCCTCGGCCAGACAGCGCAACGCCGGAATCTCGTCGAGCTTGCGCCCGGCCTTCTGCACCAGCTCGAGACGTCGACGGGCGGCGGCCGAGGCCTCGGTGAAGCGTCCACTCAAGAGCGCTGACGAGCCCTTGACCGAGAGCGCCGACAATTCGTCGTCGAGACCGGGCTTCTTGCCGAGCAGCGCGAGGGCGCGGTCGGCGTCTTTTTCGGCGGCGGCGGGGTTGGTGCTTTGCAGCAGCTCGGCCCGAGCGACGAAGAGGCGCGCGCGCGAGAGCACGTTGTTGCCGATGTCTTTGAGCGCTCGCTCGACGTGCACGAGCCCGCTCTCGTTGGCGCCCAGGCGCAAGCAGGCGCGCGCCAACCAGACGTGCAGCTCAGCCCACGACGCCGTCGACGACGCCCCCGGACGCTCGAGCGCGCTCTCGAGAAACGCGCGGCACTCGCGGATCTGGCCGCACAGGTACAAGGCCTTGCCGACGGCGAGGTCGACCCTGACCACCAGGTCAGCGTCGATGTCGCCGCCGTCTCGTTCGCTGGCCGCGGCGAGGCGGGCGGCGCGGCGGGCGGTGGCGAGGGCGTCTTCGAAGGCGAAGCCGTCGAGGGCGTGGTCGACGGCCATGACGAAGAAGGCAGCGGCGCGGGCGGCGTCGCCGGCGCGCTCGAGGTGCACGGCGAGGGTCTCGGCGACGGCGGCGATGTTGCCGCCGCTCTTCTGCGCGCGCTCTTCAAGCACGCTGGCGCAGACCTCGTGCCACGACGCCAGCGATCCCTCTTCTTTCAGTCCTTTAATAAGTGCTTCACGAATGTTCGGATGACGAAACACCACCCGCGGGCGCCCGTCTTCGGTGTCGACGACGCGAATCAGACCTTGCGACTCGGCGGTGGCCAAAGCGCGCCGCACCTGGTCGACGTCGACGCGGGCGACGGCAGCGAGCAGCTTCGGTCCTGAGGGGCGGTTGAAGACGGCCAGCGCGCGCAGCGTGCGCTTCTCGCTGTCGGCGAGCCGCAAGATGCGCTGCTCGAGCACCGTCGTCGTCGGCGTGTTGACGACGGCGCCGCGGTATTCGTCGAGCAGCCAGCCCTGCTCGCCGCGCTTCAAGTCGCCGCGCTGGATCATCAGCGCCAGCACCTCTTCGACGAGCAGCGGGTTGCCGCCGCTGTGCGAGAGCAAGAGCTCAGCGAACGCTTCAGGCACCGAATCGGCCGTGCCCGCCGCCGACAGCGGCACGCCGAGCAGCGCGGCCACGAGCTTCTTGACGTCGTCACGCTTGAGTCCCTCAAGAGCAATGCGCACGACCTCTCTGCCAGCGGCGTCGAGGATCTCTTTGGGGATCGTGGCGTTCTCGAAATTGGGATCGAAGGTGACGACGACGCAGACGCCGGCGGCCTTGCCGCCTTTCAAGACGGCGCCGAGCACGGCGGCGCTGGCGGCGTCGCAGAAGCCGATGTCTTCGACGATCAAGACGACGGCTTGGGCTGCTGCGCTCATGCCCAAAAACAGCTGCGCCGCTGAGGTCGTGAAGCGCTCTTTCTCGGCCCGCGATCGCGGGGCGGCGTCGTCGGCGCGGGCCTCTTTTTCGGCGAGCTCAGGGCAGAGCTTGTCGATGACGAGGCGCTCGCCTTCGCTGAGCTGCGCGCGCCGCGCCAGGGGCGCCAGCGAGCGCACGAGATCGGCGATGGGGCGGTAGGCCCAGCGTCCGTCTTCGAGGCAGGTGCCGATGGCGGCGCGTCCGCCGGCGAGCTGCGAGCCGGCCTTGAGCTCGGCGACGAAACGGGACTTGCCGACGCCGTCTTTGCCTTCGACGACGACGAGCCGCGGGGCCTCGGGCTTGCGATCGCGCACCAACTCGATGAGCTCGGTGACTCTTTTTTGCTCGGCGTCGCGCCCCACCAGCCGCGCGCGCCCGAGCGCAATTGGCATCGCGATCGCCTGGTTCGGAATCAACTGCGACAGCTGCGCCGCGACCTCGGCGGCGCTCTGCGGACGCCGTGACGGCTCTTCGTCGAGCAAGCGCACCAGCAGGTCACTCAGCTGGCGCGAGCCGTAGCCCAGCGCCTGCAGCGACGGCGCCGGCGTCTTGCGCGCCGCCAGCAGCTCTTGGGGCGTGCCGCGGCCGTGCGGTAGTTTGCGCGTGACGACCTGAAACAGCGTGACGCCGACGGCGTAGAGGTCGGCGCAGATGCTGTGTCCGAACCCGCGCAGCACCTCGCTGGCGAGGTACGGCGGCGTGCCGGCCCAGCGCGCGCCCCGCTGCGGCGTCGGGTCGAGCTCGCGCCACAAGCCGAAGTCGAGCACGCGCACGCGCTCGCCCGGGTCGGCGTGGCTCTGCACGAGGATGTTCGCTGGCTTCAAATCGCGATGAAGAACGCCGTGGCCGTGAATGAACTCGAGCGCGCGACAAATCTCGACGAAGAGCGCGAGCACCTCGTCGATCTTCTTGCCGGCCAGTGAGTCGAGCAGCGGCTTGCCGACCACCAGCTCTTGCGTGAAGTACCAGCTGCCGTCGTCGGGGGCGGGGCCGAAGTCGTAGACGCGCACGAGGTTGGGGTGCGCGAGCCGCGAGAGAATCTCGAACTCTTTGCGAAAGAAGTTCTCCCACCGCGGGTCTTTGGCGTGCAGCATTTTGAGGGCGACGAAGGCGTTGCCGCGTCCGAGGTCTTCGCAGCGAAACACCTTGCCGGCGGCGCCCTCTCCAAGGACGTCGAGCAATCGATACCGACCGTCAACGATGTCGCCCACCTGCACGGCGGCAACAATGCTGGTTCGTCGACGACGACGTCAACTTCGTCGACGAGGCGCACCAGCTGCGGCGTGCGGGTAAATTCCGCCGCAGAATCAAGAGGTTACCGGCGTCGGCAGCGCGCGATGTCGTCGGCGCCGTCGGCCTCGGCGCGAACGACGGCGCGGGCGCGGGCGGCCTCGTCGAGCTTGCGCGTGTTGAAGACGAGGCTGCGGGTCACCGGCGCGAAGCCAACGAAGCGCAGCGTGCCGCGGCCGAAGCTGCCGGCGAGCGCGTCGTGGTTGGCCAGCCGGTACCACCACGAGGGGCTGTCCATCGTCGTGATGTAGCGGCTCGAACGCCCCGCCAAGAGGCCGGTGGGCAGCGCGGCGCCGTCGTAGCGAAATGCCCAGCCTGGGAGAAACAGGCGATCGACGAGCGCCTTGAGCGCCGCTGGCAGGCCCACCCACCACAGCGGAAAGACCCAGGTCACGTGAACGCTGGCGGTCACGGCGGCGCGGACGGCGGCGAGGTCGTCTTCGTCGTCGACGTCGCTGCGGTGGCCGTCGCGCAGCACAGGATCGATGCGCAGCTGCGAGACGTCGAAGGCGAGGACGCGGGCGCCGGCTGCTTCGGCGCCGCGCCGCCAGCCAGCGGCGAGGGCGTTGTTGAAGCTGTCGGCCAGGGGTGACGCGGTGAGCAGGGTCGCGGTTTCGTTCATGTCTCTCAGGTAGGCCCAGCTTGCGCGCTGGCACCTTCGTTTCGCGCATGGGACTCATGCATTCATGCATGAGCCGCCACCGCCCTCTTGGGACGACCTGCGCTTCGCGCTCGCTGCCGCGCGCACCGCTGGCTTTGGCAGGGCTGCGCGCAAGCTCGGCGTTCAGCAGTCGACGGTCAGCCGTCGCGTCGCCGCTCTCGAGAAGCGCCTGGGCGGCCCGCTGTTCGATCGCACCGCGGGCGGCCTGGTGACGACGTGGCTCGGCCAGCAGGTGCGCGTGCAGGCCGAGGCCATCGAGGCCGCTGTCGTCAAAGCCGAAGACGCCGCCAGCGCCGTCGACGACGTCTTCGGCGTCGTGCGCGTCGCCCTCACCGAGACGATGGCGGCGGCGATCGTCGTGCCAACGGTGCTGCCCGCGTTGCTGGCGGACCACCCGCGTCTCGTCGTCGAGCTCGTCGTCGGCGACGCCGCTGCCGACCTCGCCCGCCGCGAAGCCGACATCGCCGTCCGCTTCTTCTTGACCCCAAGGGGTGACCTGCTCACCAAACGCGTCGCGCGCCTCGAGACCGCCGTGGTGGCGGCGCCGAAGCTCGCGCGCAGTCTGGCGCGGCTCGATCCGGCGACGTGGCCGTTCATCGGCGTTCGCGTCCCGGGTGCCACCAGGCCTCCAGAAGAGGTCTGGCGCAGCGGCTGGTCTGCGCCGCCGCGCCTGGTGACGAACAGCTTTCACACCCAGGCCGAAGCGGTGCGGGCCGGGCTCGGTGTCGCCGTGCTGCCCACGAGCCTCGGCGCGCTGTGGGGTTTGACGACGCTGCCGACGCCGCAGCAGCCGGCGCCGCCCTCGCTCGAGTTGCACCTCGTCACGCCGCGGGCGCTGCGCAAGATTCGCCGCGTCGCGGTGGTCTTCACCGCGCTCGAGTCAGCGCTCTCGGCGTTGTCGGCGTCGTGAGCGCTCAGCTCGGAAACTGAATGCGCGCGATCTTCTCGGCCATGTCGTGGGCGGGCAAGAACGCGAGCTCGACCGACGACGCGCGCGAGAGCTTGGCCTTCATCTCGCGCACTTCGCCCATCGAAACACCGTGCAAAAATCCCGTGCACGGCCGCTTCTCAAAGTTCAGCGCGCGCATCTCGACCAACGACGACGGCGAGAGCAACCCGCTCTTCCACAGCACCGGGTCGACGACGTTCGAGCCCACCAACAACCACGCGGGGGTGTCGGCCAACAGCGGATGCGCGCCCATCGAACGCGCATAGGCCGTCGAGCCGGCCGCTGTTGAAACAAGTGCGCCGTCGCAGACGAGCTTCGCCAGGCGCGTGCGCCCGTCGACCTTGACCTCGATCCACGCCGACTGGCCGGTGCTGCGCTCGAGCCACGCGTCGTTGAAGGTCAAACCCTCGTGCCACACATCGTCAGCGGTCTTCATCTCGACGTGAAGCATCGGCAGGTGATGAACGACCAGCTGCTCGGACCACAAGGCCGCGATGGCAGCGTCGTCGTCGATGAAGGCGCCGGCGTCGTTCAACAAGAAGCCGAGGTGGCCGGCGTTGACGCCGAAGAAGGGGACGCGCCTGCGCCAATGTTGTTGGATGGCGTGCAGCATCGAGCCGTCGCCGCCGAAGACGACGACGAGGTTGGGGTCGTCGTCTTCTTTCACTTCCCAGCGGCGAAATTTCGCGGCCCATCCCATGGCCTTTTCGTTGCGGCGGTCGGCGACGAGCAACAGCCGCGGCTCTTCGCTGGCGGTGCGCACGGCGAAGCGGGTCATCGACCGCGGGATGCCCCGGTAGAGACCTTGTCGGGCGATGGCGGCGGCGACGCGGGCGGGCACGAGGTCGTCGATGGCGCGCGACTCGTAGATGCGCCGACGCATCTCTGCGCCAGCGACGTCGTGTTCGACGACGACGACGTCTTTGGCTTCGACGGCTTTGTCGACGACGGCGCCTGTGACGCTGACGACGACGAATTTGGCGTCTTTGTGTAAGCGGCCGACGTCTTCGGCGAAGTTGTCGCCCTCGACGACGTGAGAGACGACGCAGCCGTCGAGGAATTTGCTGCTGCGCTCGACGTCGTCTGACGGTGTGATGGTGCCGTGCTCGATGTCTTTGAGGTCGACGACGACGCGGGGCAGGCGCGCAAACGCGAGGTCGATCAAGCGCGCGCGAAAGACCGGCGAGACGTTCTCGTCGATGGCGCGCTTGCCCACCGGACCCCACGGCATGACGACGACGCGGTCGAAGCGCTTCAGCAGCGCCTCGATGCACTCGACATGGTGCAGACCCGGCGGATCGAAGCGACCGCGGTACAGCGCAGCCGTCGTCGTCGTCGTCGTCGTCGTCGTCGTCGTCACGGCTACCACCAGACCCGCGCGCCGATCGAGAGGTCCGATCCGAAGCCGAGGCCAGGAAAGAGCAAGAACGTGGGCGCGGCTTCGAGCACGACGTCGACAGGCACATCTTTGAGGGCGAGGTCGACGCCGATGGGCACGCGCGCCGACGTCCAGAGCTGCGTCGGCCCGCGGTACCAGAGCCCCGACGGGATCGTGGTCTTCTTGCCGGGCACCGGCAGAATCATCACGCCGCCGCCAGCGCCGACGTGGGTGCCGAGCACGAACGACGGCGCGCGCGCGATCACCAGCGGGTGCCACAGGTAGTCGGCGTGGGCGGCGACGCAGGCTTCGGTGGCGGCGATGCCGGCGAAGACGCCGATGCTGACGTCGACGGCGTGCTCAGGCCGCAGCATCAGCTTCGCCGTGATGGCAGTCGGATAGCCGAGGCTCAGTCCCACGCCGAGGCGCTTGCCCTGCGGCGAGGCGCTCTCGACGCGAAACGTGCCCATCTGCAGGTCGGCGAGCGCGCCCGCGTCGTCGTCGTCGTCGCCGTCGTTATCGACAGCAGGCGCCGGTGCGTCGACGGGCGGGGCTTCGCTGACGTCTTGCTCTTGCGCACGCGACGCGAACGCGAAGAGCGCGACGACGACGAGGCCGACGGTCTGAACGCGGGCCGCGACTGCGTGCTTCACGGCCAGATGCCGCGGGCGCGGTAGACCTCGCGCAACCGTTCGAGCGCGATCGCGTACGACGCCGTGCGCAGGTCGCTCTTGAGGTCGCGTGCCTTGTCGACGACGGCCTGGTAGTTGCGGCGCATGCGGCGCTCGAGGCGGGTGATGACCTCGTCAGCCTCCCAGCTCTCGCTGCGCTTGTTCTGCAGCCACTCGTAGTAGCTGACGATGACGCCGCCGCTGTTGGCGAGGATGTCGGGGATGAGGTCGATGCCGCGTTCGGCGAGGACGCGGTCGCCGTCGAGGTCGGTGGGGCCGTTGGCGCCTTCGACGACGACTTTGGCTCTGATTTCTTTGGCTTCGTCGACGCCGATCTGCAGCTCGAGCGCGGCGGGGACGAAGATGTCGACCTCGGCGCCGAAGAACTCTTCACGCGAGATCTTCTTGCCGCCCGGGTATCCATCAAGAGAGCGGGTCTTCTTGACGTGATCAGCCAGTTTGTGCGGGTTGAATCCCTCGGGATTGCGATAGTAACCCGTGTGATCACCGACGGCAGTGAGTGTCACACCCATGCGCGACAGAATGCGCGCGGTGTTGCTGCCGACGTTGCCGTAGCCCTGCACGGCGAGGGTGGCGCCGTCGAGGTTGAAGCGCTTGGCGTGGGCCCACTCTTGGATGCAGTAGACGACGCCCTGGCCCGTCGCCGCTTCGCGACCCTGGCTGCCACCGCAGGCGATCGACTTGCCGGTGACGACGCGCTTCAAGCCCTGCCGGTCGACGGAAGAATTGATGTTGACGTAGGTGTCCATCATCCAGTCCATCGTCTGGCTGTTGGTGCCGACGTCAGGGGCTGGGATGTCGTACTCGGGGCCGATGTTGGTGCCGAGGGCGTGGGTGAAACGGCGCGTGATGCGCTCGAGGTCGTCGACGCCGAACTCGCGGGGGTCAAACTTCACGCCGCCCTTGCCACCGCCGTAGGGCAGGCGCGCCAGCGCGCATTTCCACGTCATCCATGACGCTAGGGCTTTGCACTCATCAAGGTAAACGTCTTGGTGGTAGCGAACGCCACCCTTGTACGGTCCAAGGATGTTGTTGTGCTGCACCCGGTATCCCTTGAACATGCGCACTTCGCCGCTCGTGAGGCGCACAGGAAAGTGGATGATCAGCTCGTTCTTCGGCTGGCCGAGAATGCCCGCGATGTCAGGCTCAAGCTTGATCGCCTCGTAGCCGCGGTGCAGCTGGGCGGTGACGACGTCGAAGAGGTTGGCGCGCGTGTGGTGCGACGCTTCTTTTGGTGCCACGCCGGTCGTGGGGGCGCCTTCGGTGCTCTGGGTCTTCTCGGCCATCGGACTGCTCCAGGTGAAAGTCGACGACGCCGCTTAGCAGGTTTTGCCCTGCCGGGCGGCGAGGGTCTTGCGCGGAAGACCGGGGTTTGGGGCGGGAGCGCCCTGGCTCGCTTGCCTCGTAGACGACGACGCTGTGGCCGCCGTCTGCTTCTTCTACCTCTTCAAATTCGCCACATTCGACGTCGCTGGGGCGTTTTGGCTACGTCTGGGCGGGCCCACCGTCGCAGAGCGAAGCAGCGCGACGGCTGGGCACGGACACTGCTATCCGCAAACGTCTCCGTCGGAAGGACAACCATGTTGTGCAAATCTCTGATCCCTTTCTTGGCCTTCGCCTTCTTCGCTGGCGGCGCAGCCCGCGCCGACACCTTGCGCCTCGATGACGACGTCATCCTCGGCTCAGCGCGCACCATCATGGCGCACGGCAACAGCGCGACGACGGCGCCCATGTCGCTCTTCGACCTCGGTCCCGCCGCCGCGAACGGACCGCCGCCCGCCGCCGGACTCTCGGGCATCGGCCTCGGCCTGCAGCTC
>JANNAY010000707.1:0-2197 GCA_031384945.1 Deltaproteobacteria bacterium | reverse complement strand
TTAGCAGGGTTGAGTGGCCGAGCTGACCGCTGCTTTTTCCGCGGGGTATCAACCGCCAGCGCGCCGTAGCCCCTCTGGACGGGAGCTCCGGGATTCGGTAGGCGCAGGGCATGAGCGACGCCGCCACCGACGTGCCGAGTCCCGACGGTCTGACGATCAAACAGGCCCGGATCCTCGAGAGCTACTATTCGCTTCGCCAGCGCCTGCCCGGCCCGAGCATCGGGAGCCACGAGGTCTTGCAGGAGCTTCGGCGCAAGGGCCCGGCCGTCGACCTCCCGAGCGAAGCGCTTGTCCGCGACGTGCTGGCCTCTCACGACCTGCCTCGTCGGCGGGGCGGGCGACCGCGCCTGTCGTCCAAGGAGGTGGCGCCGCCCGACGACCCTTTGGACGCGTCGGCGAGCGGGGCGCCGACGAGCCCCGCATCGAGCAGTCGGTCGGGACGCTCCTCCTCCCGGCGCTGATCTCGACGCCCTTGGAGGCGATCGCGGCGCAGGTCACGTCGTCGCCACGCGAGGTCGCACGGACGACAACGATCCTCCACGCGCTGACGGGTCGCCTGTTGACGCGAGGCGGGCTCGCCGTCGCGTCGCGTGATGCGGGCGGGGAGACGTTGTTCACGGGACGATCGCGCCCGTACAGCGAGGCGTGGCTGCGGCAGGAGGCCGAGCGAATCGAGCTGGCGGGCGGCGCGATCGCGTGTGCGAAGCAGGTGTTCGCGCAGGTGACCACAGCGGCCCGTGGCCACGTCGTCACGGCGTTCACGGACATGTTCGACCAGGTGTGGTGGACCAAGCTTCCCGCGCACGCCGGGCCCATCGGACGCCTGGCCAACCGGTGCCTCGGGGCGGTGTACTTCGGCGTGACGACGGTGCACATCGCGCTCGACACGTCGCCGGGCCTCACGCTCGGACTGCACCTCTCGGCGCACAAGCCCGCGACGCCGCTGCACGATGCCATCGAAGACCTGGTCGACGACGAGGAGCGTCTGCGCTGGCTCCAGTCGGTGCATCACTTCGTCGTCGATCGCGGCGGCAACGGGAAGCGCACGTTGCTCTTCATGCGCGAGGCTCGCCTGCCGTACCTGACGATGGCCCAGCGATCGACCGCACTCCCGGCCGCCTCGGAGGCCACCGACTTCACCGAGTCGGGGTTGCCGTTGCAGGTCACCCCCGACCTCGCCCTCGCGGGCGACGTGGCCCCGAGTCCAGGCGAGCCGGGTCCACGTCGGATCGCCTTTCCCGCGAACCCCGACCGCGGAGCCGCGTGTGAGAAGGCGATCATCTACCTCGTCGACGCCACGCTCTCGGGCGACGAGTTGCGCAACCTCGACGCGGTTTACAAGGGCCGCTGGGGCGGCGTGGAGAATCTGCTCAAGGCGCTGCAGGCGGTGGGCTTCGGCGTGAACCGCAGTCGCCGCGTCGAGCTCGCCTGCAGCCGCGGCGACGAGGGGAAGTTGGCGCGGAGCGAGGTGCGGTACGAGATGCTGGCCGACACCTTGAAGTCGATCAACCACCGCGGGAGCCCGAAGGAGGCCGGGCACTTTGATCGCACGCTGGTGAAGATCGGCGCGGAGACGCTGAAGGCGAAGGAAATCCGTGACAAGCCCACCACGAAGCACGTACGCGTGGTCGACGGCACCGGCGAGATGCTGGCCAAGTGGCTGATGCTGCTGCTCACCAACGCGCTCGCGATCACGCTGGGTCGCAGTCGCATCCCGGCGGTGCGCACGATGACACCCGCGCGATTGAACGAGCTGCTCTTGGGCCGAAGCACCGTCGCGTCGGTCAGCGCCAAAGCGATCACTCTCTATCTGGAGCCCATCCACGAATACCGAGACCGCGAGCATCAGCGAGAGTTGGTGCGGGTCTTCGACGAGGCCGCGCTCACGTTGACGGGGCGCACGCTACGCCTTCGCCTGCGGAAAAACCGAGGGAATGGGTGATGCTGGCGGTTTTCGAGCACCAACACTCAACCCTGCTACAATGTGGAACGCCGCCACTCGTTTAATGGATATGTCAATCCAGTCGAGTACGAATTACGTAGCGCTCTGGGAGGCGTTACCCCATAAGCCAACTGTCCACCGAATCGGGGGAGGCTCACGATGACCGCGGTGCGCGCCAGCGGTCCCGGCGGGCAGAACGTCAACAAGGTCGCCTCGAAGGTCGAGCTCCGCTTCGACCTCGCGGGCAGCACCGCC
>JANNAY010000700.1:0-2279 GCA_031384945.1 Deltaproteobacteria bacterium | reverse complement strand
CGAGCGCAGGGCGGTCGGCCGGCAAAGATGTGACGAATCCTGAGAGCGGCAGAGGGCGCTGTTTCGCAGTCAGCCGCTGAGGTCGTCGTCTTCGGGTGGCAGCAGCCGTCCAGCGGCGGCGGACGAGGCGACCTCGGCGCGGCGGGCATCGGCGGTGGCCTCGATCAGGTTGAGTCGGGCTTCGGCGGTCTGTTGCTCGCGCTGGTTGACGAGAAAGAGCGTCGAGTCGCCGGCGACGTAGCGGTCGACTTCGCCGGCCTCGGCTGTGGCGGCGGCGCTGACTTCGGCTTCGGCGGCGGCGAGGCGGGCGGCTGCGGCGGCCGCCGCCGAGAGCGCGTCGTTGACCTCGAGGGCGAGGCGATCGTCGACGAGGCGGGCCTGCGCCGCCGCGCGGTTGCGCGCCGCTTCGACAGCGGCGCGGCGGCCCCGCGCTTGTGTCAGCGGAATGGGCAGCTCGAAGACGAGGCCGACGTCGACGTCGGGCAGGGCCCTGGTCTTTGGATCCGGCGCCCAGACCGTCGACGACGACGACAACGGCGGCGACGTCGGCCCGATGTCTTGCGACACGCCAGCGAACAACGACAGCCCCGGCAAGAGCTGGTTGTCGGCGAGGGCCAGCTCGGCATCGAGCTGCGCTTGCACGAGGCGCCAGCGGCGGGGCTCGGGGCGCAGCGCGCGCGCGTCTTCGAGCAGCGTCGCTGGCGACGTCGACGCCGCTGTCGACGACGGTGACGCGGTCAACGACGGCAGCGACGCGGCGGTCAACGTCACCGGCGTCCCATCTTCGCTGCGCAAGAACAGCGCGAGCTCGAGCGCTGTCTTTTGCAGCGCGCGCTCGGCGGCGATGGTGCGGGCGCGCCGCTGGGCGACGATGCGGCGGTTGTCGTCGACGTCGATGGCCGGCACGTCACCAGCGCGCGCGCGTTCGACCAGCTGTTGATCGCGCTCGAGCGCGAGGCGCTCGAGGTCGACGGCGACGGCGAGGCGGGCGCCCGCCGCGACCCACTCCCAGTAGGTGAAGGCTGCGGCGCGGGCGACGTCGAGGCGCACCTGGCGTCGCGCCTGCCGTTGCACGCGTTGTTCGAGGGCTGTGCGGGCGACGGTGGTGCGCCGGCGATCCGTCGGGCCGTCGCGCAGCAGGGGCAGCGAGAGACCGAGCCGCAGCTCGCCGCCGTCGTTGGTCTTCGACTTGCCTTCGTAGATCGGCACGTCACCAGCGCCGACGCGCCAGCCGCCGCTGACGGTGGCGCCCCACAGCGTCGTCGGCACGTCGACGCCGACATCGGCGACGAGCGAGGTGTAGGTGGGACCATCGCCGACACCGCGGGCGCGCAGCAGCGGGTCAAAGGCGCCTTCGGCGACGAAGGCTTCGGCGTCGGCGGCGTCGACGTCAGCGCCGGCGCTGATCACCGCCGGGTGGCGGTCGATCGCCAAAAGGACGTCGTCGAGCTCGACGGTGCCAACGGCGGCAGCCCCCAAGAAAACGGCGACGACGATCACGACTTCTCCTTCGCTGTCTTGGGCGGCGTCGGCGGCACAGTCGGCGGAAATGCGTTGGCTCTGCGCCAGAGCTCGAAGCCCAACGGCACCTGCTCGAGCAGGATGAACCCGTGAACGCGCACGCCCTGGCGCAGAAGCGCGGGGTCCGGCCAACGATCCGCGTCGTCGGGGTCCGGTTGCACCAGCACGCGGAAGCGGCCCGTTGAGTCGTCGTGGGCGTCGACGACGGCGATGACGCCGCCGAAGCTGCCGACGGCGGCCCGGGGCCAACCGGTGAATTGCAGCGCCGGCCAGCCCTCGAATTGCAGGCGCACACGGCGGCCCGGCGACACCAGCGGCGCGTCGTTGCCGTCGATCCACAGCTCGACCGCCGGCGATGTTGCCCGCGGCACGAGCTCGAGCAGCGGGTCACCTTGCTTCACGAGCTGTCCCTCTTGCGCGAGCACGCGAAAGACAAACGCGCCACGCGGCATGCGCACGGCTTGCGTCTCTTGCCGGGCGATGCGCGTCTCGAGGCGAATCACCTCGGCGCTGATGCTGGCGACGTCAGAGGCGGCGACTTGTTCGGCGGCGCGCGCGTCGCTGATGCCGGCGGAGGTGTCTTTGTCGAGGCGCGCGCGCTCGGCGATCAGGGCGTCGACCTCGGCGTTGGCGGCGACGATGGCGGCGTCGGCGCGCGCGTCGTCAGCGGCGGCGCGCACAGCGTCAGCGACGGCGACCTCAACCTCGCGCGCCGACCGCAGCCCCTACTCGACGAGCGCGTCGATGCGCGCGCGCTG
>JANNAY010000699.1:0-3667 GCA_031384945.1 Deltaproteobacteria bacterium | reverse complement strand
TCGGCGTCGGACTCGGCGGCCTCGGCGGCATCATCGACTCGTACAATTCGCTGATGCAGAAGGGCCCGCGCCGCGTGTCGGCCTTCTTCATCCCCGCGATCGTCGCCAACCTGGCGCCCGGCAACCTGTCGATCCGCTTCAACCTGCGCGGCGCGAACTGGGCACCGGCCTCGGCCTGCACGTCGGGCGCGCACGGCATCGGCGAAGCGTTCATGCACATCATCACCGACCGCGCCGACGTCATGCTCTGCGGCGGCGCCGAAGCCTGCTGCGAGCCCTTGAGCGTCGCCGGCTTCGCCTCGATGCATGCCCTCTGCAAAGACATGAACGACGAGCCGACGAAGGCGTCGCGTCCGTTCGAGAAAGACCGCAGCGGCTTCGTCATGGGCGAAGGCGCCGGCATGTTGGTGCTCGAAGAGTACGAGCACGCCAAGAAGCGCGGCGCGACCATCTACGCCGAGGTCGTCGGCTATGGCTCCACCGCCGACGCGAACCACATCACCGCCCCGAGCGAAGGCGGCGAAGGCGCGCAGCGCGCGTTCAAAGAGGCGCTGCGGCAGGCGAAGCTCGACCCAACGAAGGTCGGCTACATCAACGCCCACGGCACCTCGACGCAGTTCAACGACAAGGCCGAGACCGACGCCATCCGCGCCGTTTACGGCGATCACGCGAAGAGGCTGATGGTGTCGTCGACGAAGTCGATGACGGGTCACCTGCTCGGCGGCGCCGGCGGCGTCGAAGGCGTCATCAGCGTGCTCGCGCTGCACAAGGGCGTGCTGCCCCCCACCATCAATTACGACACGCCCGATCCCGAGTGCGATCTCGACTACATCCCGAACACCGCCCGCGAGGTGCGGGTCGATGTGGTGCAGTCGAACTCCTTCGGCTTTGGTGGCACGAACGGCGTGTTGTTGTTCGCCCGCGCCCCCTGAGCGGTTTCACCACCCTGTGAAAGACGGCAGGCCCTCGCGCCTGCTTTCTTTTTGCCTGCACGTGGAACGAAGAGAGATGGGAAGTGGAACGATCCACATCTCTCGTTCGGTGGTTGGCGCGTCGTGCTGCGCCAGCGTGGTTGGCATTCCGCGCGCAGTGCGTGGGCGCGGAGGTGATGGACCCAAAGAGCTGGTCCCTGAGCAGCCCGGCGGCCGCGGACACGACCGTTTCCCGCCGTGCGAGACAACCTGGTGCCGTGGGCGGTGGTGACGTTGACGTCATCGGTCGGCCACGTCGCACCCACTGTCGTCTGTCCCGGCGTGGCGGGATGAAGACGGGTGGGACGTCGGCACGCAGGACCGCTCCTGCGTGTCGGGACGTCATGTGAGGGGGAAAGCACGCACCAACACCCGCTGGGAAACCCGGGCAGAAAAACATCGTGCGACAGCCTCTCTTCGCACTTTCTTGTGACTGTTTATCGCGCGCTCGCCGACCGGGTCCGCGGACGGGCACGCAGCATCGCAGACAATTGCCGCCCCACAGCCCGCAGCGGCGCCGTCGTGCCCTGCACCCGGCACATCATCTGCGCGCCCTCGACGGCGGAGAAGATGAACCAGGCAGCGTCGTCGGCAGCGGCGTCGTCGAAGCCGCCCGCGCGCAAACGATCGACGATCAGCTGCCGCCAGCGATCAAACGACAAGCGGCACAACGTCGACAGCGCGCCGCCGTCAGCGCCGACTTCGAGGGCGACGGTGGCGATGGGGCAGCCGTCTTTGCAGCCGCTGGCGTCGAGCTCGGCAGCGAGGACGTCGACGACAGCGAAAACGGCGTCGCCAGCGTCGGCTTCGTCGAGGGCGCTTTGCAAACGCGCGCGCTGCCGCTCGCTCGATCGCACGAGCGCCGCAGACGCCAACTCTTCTTTGCCGCCCGGAAAGTGGAAGTACAGCGAGCCGCGCGGCGCCTGCGCCACGTCGACGATCTGCGCGAGTCCAGTGGCCGCATAGCCCTGCCGCCGCAGCAAGACCGCGGTGGCCTCGATCAATCGATCACGAGAAGAGAGATCGTCAGTCGTCGCCGTCTTCTGCGCCTTCTTCTGCGCCTTCTTCTGCACCTTCTTCTGCGCCTTCTTCTGAGCCGTCTTCGTCACGCCGCTGCTTTCGACGTCGAGACCGCCCGGTGGCCGAGTCCCATCTCGAGCAGCTTGCGCAGCACGCTGCCCAGCCGCGACAGCTGCGGGTTCGGCTCTTTGCCTGCGGCGAGCAGGTTCATCTGCTCCTGGTACCAGGCGATCGCGTTCAACCCGTCGATCATCGCGACGCCGAGCGGCTTCGGCGGCGCCAACGCCTGCGTCGCCGATCCGTCGAGCAAGCGCCGTGGCAGATCGGGCTCGACCGCCAACGGACGCGCGAGGCCGACGACATCGACGGCGCCGGTGGCGAGCGCTTCGTTCATGCCGGCGGTGGTGCGAAACCCACCCGTCAACATCAGCGGCGTCGTCGTCAACGCTTTGCGAATGGCCTCGGCATAGACGAGAAAATACGCCTCGCGCTGCTGCGTCGACGCCTTGCGCTTCGTCTGGCCGGTCATCACCGCGCTCTCGTAGGTGCCGCCCGAAATCTCGAGCAGGTCGATCTTGCCGTCGAGCAGGCGGGCGACGGCGACGGCGTCTTCTTCGGCGAAGCCGCCGCGCTGAAAATCAGCAGAGTTCATCTTCACCGCCAACGTGAACGACGCACCACACGCCGCGCGCACCGCCGCGACGATCTCAAGCAGAAAGCGCGCGCGGTTCGCGAGGTTGCCGCCGTATTCGTCGCTGCGCTGGTTGGTCTTCGGCGAGAGAAATTGCGAGACGAGGTAGCCGTGGGCGCCGTGAACTTCGATGCCAGCGAATCCGGCGTCTTTGACGACGACGGCGGCGGCGGCGAATTGTGCGACCACGCCTTTGACTTCTTCGGTGGTGAGCGCCCGTGGGGTCGCGAACGCGCCAGCCTGGTTGAGCCGCACCGCCGACGCTGACACCGGCGTCTTGTTGATGACCCTCGGCGACTGGCGCCCCGGATGGTTGAGCTGCACCAGCGTCGGCGTCGTGGTCGCTCGCGCCCACGCCTTGAACGCTGCCAGGTGCTTGCGTTCGGCCACCACGTTGCCCGGCTCACCGAGGTGCGCCCGATCGATCATCACGTTGCCGGTGATCTGCAGGCCGATCCCGCCGTCGCCGAAGCGCTTCGTCAGCGTCACCAACGCCGTCGTGGGCGCGTGGTCGGCGTCGCCGAGCATCTCGCTCATCGCCGCTTTGGCCAGCCGGTTGTTGATGACGAGACCAGAAGCGAGCGTGAGCGGATCGTTGAGCGACAACCGAGACCTCCACAAACTATATCGATCGGTTTAGTCGAACTATGACAACCGGTCTAGTCGCAGATGGTCGTGGCGATCGTTGAGATGTGACCCCGCACAAACGCGGCGGCTTCGTCGTCCTCGGCGACGGCTGGCCACAACAGCTCGACGTAGGCGCCCGATAGCTCGAAGGGCAGCGCTGTCGTTTGCAGCCGCGGGTGCAGCCGTTGCAGATCGCGCGCGACCACCGCGGGCACGGTGGCCAAGAGCGGCGATGCTTCGACGATGCTGCCGACGACGTGAAACGAAGAAACTGAGACGCGGACGCTTCTGACGACGCCGACGGCATCTTCGACGACGCCCCTGACGTCGCCGTTGTAAGAGACGGCGACGTGGTCGT
>JANNAY010000684.1:0-3269 GCA_031384945.1 Deltaproteobacteria bacterium | reverse complement strand
CCCTACGACGCCGTCGAGCTGCGCGCGGTGACCCCCGAAGACGACAGCGAGCTGGCGAAGACCGACGACTGGCTGCGCATGCTGATCCAGCACGAGATCTTTCACATCGTGCACCTCGACGTGATTCACGGAATTCCGGCTGTCGTGAACGTCGTGCTCGGCAAGACGTGGCCGCCCAACATCATTCAACCGCGCTTTTTCGTCGAAGGGCTGGCGACCTGGGCCGAGACCCGCTTCACCGGCGGTGGACGCCTGCGCTCGTCGCTGTTCAAAGCACCCCTGCGCATCGCCGCCCTCGAAGGCGATCGCTGGTCGCTCGACGACGTCAGCAACGTCTCGCGCCGTCCGCCCGGCGGCTCTGCTGCCTACGTCTACGGCAGCTTCTTTGTGGAGTTTCTGGCGCGCAAATATGGCGACCAGCTGTGGGCCGCCTACGCGCACGACTACGGAGGCTCGGTGATTCCCTACGCGGTGCAGCGAACCATCGAGGGCATCACGGGCCATGACCTCGCCCTCGATTGGGAAGAATTTCTCGACGAGCTCACGGCCGACGCCCTCGTCGACAAGGCCCGCGTCGACGCCCGCGGCGGACCGACGAGAGCGCGGCGCCTCACGCGCATCGGCGGACAGATTCGCTCGCCGGTGTTCACCAGCGACGGCACGCTGCTCTTCGCCGCCGATCCGCCCGACGGACCCGCCGGCATCTACGCGCTGCGCGGCTTGCCCGACGCGGTGCCCGATCCAGTCGCGCTCATGCGCACCAACGACGTCGCTGACCTCGCCGTCGTCGACGACCTCGTCGTCTACGCGCAGACCGAGACGCAGAACGCGTACTTCTCGTACCGCGATCTGTTCACGCTCATGCCCGACGGACGCGTGCGCCAGCTGACCAGGATGCGCCGCCTGAAGAACCCTGCTGCCCTGCCCCACACGCGCAGTGTGGTCGCCGAAGAACGCACCGGCGCAAGCTCAGACGTCGTCGTCGTCGACGTCGACAGCGGCGTCGTCACGCCCCTCTACACGGCGCCCGATGGCGTGGTGCTCTACACGCCGTCGCCGTCGCCCGATGGCAAGACCGTGCTCGTGTCGGTGCTCGACGCCAGCGGACACCGCAGCGTCGGCGCCATCGACGTCGCCTCAGGCGCCTTCTTCATCGTCGTCGACGGCGACGCTGACTTGCTCGACCCCGGCTACGACAACGACGGCAACATCGTCTTCGTCGACGACAGAGACGGCGACAACCGTGTGTACAGCTGGGATACACGCACCCACGAAACCCGCCGCATCGTCGACACCCTCGGCGGCGCGTCGCAGCCCACCATCACCCCCGACGGACGCGCCGTCGTCTACACCGACGCCCACCTCGACGGCGTCGACCTCTACGTCGCCGACTACGACGTCGCACACGCCGCCGTCGTGACGACGACGACGAAGGCGCCGCGGCCGCTGGCGACGTTGCCGCCGCCCACGCTGCGGCCGTCGTCGACGCAGACGACGTATTCGCCGTGGCCGACGCTGCTGCCGCGTGCGTGGGTGCCGCTCGTCGATGGCGATCCGATTCGCGGCGTGGCTGTCGGCTTCGCCACCTCGGGCGCCGACGCCGCCGGCCTGCTCACGTGGGACTTGCGCGCCGCCATCGACTCCAACCTGTTGCGTCCGTCGTCGTCGATGAGTGCGCGGTTCGGCGACTTCTACCTGCCGCTCAACCTCGGTGTCGAGCTGCGGCCGAACATCAGCGATCGCGCGCGCAGCAACGATGGTGTGCCCGAGCTGCACGAAGAGACCATCGTGCGCGGCACCGCGTCGCTCACCTTGCCCCTCAGGCACCGCCGCGCGGCGCACGCGCTCACGCTCGGCACGCAGCGACAAATTTCGCTCGACGAGACCGATCTGACGTCGTCACCGGACTCTTTGGCGCCGGTCTACCCGCAGAGCGTTGGCTTTCCAGTCACGCAGACCTTCACCCTCGATTGGAGCTACTCGGCGACGGAGCAGTACCGCGACTCGGTCTCGTCAGAGCGCGGCTTCTCGAGCTTCATCCGCTTGCGCGCTGGCGACCGCTACGCCTTGTCCGACGTCGACGTCCGCGAGGTCTTCGTCGACGTCAGAGCTTTTGCGCCGGTGCCGGGCCTCGGCAACCACGTCGTCGCCTTCTACGGCCAGGGCGGCGCCACCTTCGACGACCGCGGCGGCGCCCTCTTCGTCGTCGGCGGCTTCGTCGGCCGCGACCTCTTGCAAGACGTCTTTTCGCAGCAGCGCTCGGGGCCCGGCATCTTGCGCGGCTTCGGCGGCGCCCACCTCGTCGGCGACGTGCTCGCCGCCGGCACCCTCGAATACAAATTTCCGCTGCTCGAGATCGAGAAGGGCATCGAGACCCTGCCGGCGTTTCTCGATCGCCTGCACGGCTGCGTCTTCGTCGACACCGGCACTGCCTTTGACGAACGCGCTGCCACCGCCGCCTTTGCCACCTCGGTCGGCGCCGAGGCGAGGCTGCAGGTCATTATGGGGTACTATGGTCTCTATCTCGTGCGCATTGGTTATGCACGAGGTCTAACGACTGGCGGCCTCGATCAGTGGTATGCGGTGCTCGGCTTTCCGTATTAGTGCCTTCGCAGGCGGCCTTTATTGCGCCTCGCTGCGCTCGCGGGCGTGACACTCCAACGGTTCCTCACGTCGTGAGTCTGCTGTCGCAGCCTTCGCCGTGCGTCACCGTCGGAGCCTCGTCACACAATCCCCGCGACGTGCTCAGGCCTTTGAGGGCGGGCGCTTCAGGCCGCGCGACGTCGTGACACCGCCGGAACCCGACGAAGAACCCGATGTCGGCGCCGACTGCGGCAGCGGCACGAACAGCTTCTCGATGGGCTTCGGTGTACCGTCGAACGCGATTTTGGCTTTGCCCAACAAGATGGTGAGCGCGCGGTGCAGGCGCAGATTCTTCACCAGCTCTTTCGACAGCGCGGCCTGCTTGTAGAGCAGCCCCTCGATGTCGCCCTTGCGGATGTTGGGCGCGAGCTCTTCGACCATCTTGTGAACTTCTTCTTCGGTGGCGCTGACGTCTTCGGCGTCGGCGACCGCCTCGAGGGTGCGGGCTTCCCACACCGTGCGGCGGGCTTCGGCGCGCTGGGGGGCGGTGCTGTAGTCGGCGAGCGAGCGCTTCTGGTCTTCGACGCTGATGCCCTGGTGGGCGAGGGCGTCGCCGATGGTCTTCTTCCACCGCAGTCGCAATTCTTCGTCGACGAGGTCGTCGGGGACGTCGTCGCCGACGCCGA
>JANNAY010000679.1:0-3619 GCA_031384945.1 Deltaproteobacteria bacterium | reverse complement strand
GGGGCGCCACATTCATGAGGCCCGCTTCGGTGAGATGTGCAGAAACGTCAGCCCGTGGGCGCGGCTCAACCGTTGTCGCGTTGACTCATCATCACGGCCGCTACGGGTAGGAGGGGAGGAGAAGCAGAACGAGAACCGCAGCTCAGCCGAGAAAGGCGCTCTCTAAGATGAGGCCGGCGCCTTCGAGCATGGCTTTGGCGACGGCGACGACGTCGGCGCGTTCGCCGTCGATCTGTTCGAAGCGGGCTTTGGGCATGCCGCCCGGCGACAGCTCGAGCTCGTCGGTGTGGCCGGTCTCGGTGGGGCCTGCGCCGTCGGCGGAGCGGCGGGCGAAGCGGCCGCGGAAGCAGACCTCGACGAAGACGAGGGCGGCGTCGGCTTCGCTGACCTGGTCGACGGTGATGGCGAGATAGGGCTCGCTGCCCTTCCACCAGCGCCGGTGCTTGCCGGCGACCTGGCGCAGCAGCGCCTGGTCGACGGCGACGAGGTCGCGGCCGAGGGCGGCGGCTTCGTCGAGCGACGGCAAGGTGTGACGAACGCCGGTCAGGAGCGGCCCCACGGCAGGATCTCTTCGTCAGCCGACCCCGTGACGCGCTCGATGCTCCACTGCGACAGCGAGCCGGGGCGCTTCTGGTTCGGGACGGTGATGTCGTCGTCGTCGTCGAGGCCGTCGTCGGCGGCTTCGTTGAAGAGGGCGGCGGCGTTGGCCATCAGCGGGATCGCGACGGCTTCGAGGGCCTCGTAGTTCTCGAGGCCGCTCTTCAAATCTGGCGCGCTCTCGACGAGAAACCGCCGCAACACCGGCATGAACGAGAACGTCGCCAACATGAAGTCGCCGACGCGAAAGCCCAGCGCCTGCCGCAGCTGCGCCGTGTACGCCGTGTGGTTGCGCAGCGAGCTGTCGTCGCCGGTCTCGAGAAAGCGCGCGGTGAGCGTGAGCAGGCGAATCAGGTTCTCTTCGAGCGCCTTTTGCTCGAGCCCCGCGTAGCGCGGCGACAGCGTGGTCATCTGGCGAACCAACGCCCGCGCGATGCGCACCTTGTGACTGCCCAACAGCTCGACGACGCGCTCGTGTGACATCCCACACGATTAGTCATTTCACTCGAGAGCGTCGAGCCGGCGTTCGCCGTTTGCCACTTCGCTGCGAGCGCCGTCGTCGCTGCGGCGCCGCAGCAGGGCGGCGATGCCCGCGGTGAAGCCCAGGCGGGCGGCGACGGCGGTGGCGGCGATGGGGGCTGCGAGGATGGCGGTGCCGACGAAGACGCCTTTGTCGCCGGTGTCGTACGAGAACAAGGCGGCGGCGGCGATGCTGCAGACGCTGGCGAAGAAGGCCAACGACGTCGCCAGCACCATGGTCGACACGGCGCCTGGTCCCATGGCCAGCTCAGAGAGCGAGGCGGCGTCGAAGCGGGGGGCGATGGCGCCGCGAAAGACGGCGGCGCCGGCGACGCACGTCGACACCGTCACGATCAAGAGGCTCGTCCAGATGACGCGCCACGGTCCAAAGTCGAGCACGACGGCGCCTGTGACGGCGAGGACGGCGGGGAAGATCACGACGACCGGCAGCGACGCCAGCCACTTGCCGAGCAAGAGCCGCGGCGGGGCGAGCGGGGCGCCGTCGATGATCCAGATGGCCGGCCCTTCGAGGCCGATCTGCGGGAACGCGAAGCGGGCAGCGAGGCCGCCGGCGACGAAGCAGACGATGCCCACATGGGCGCCCGTCAGGATCACCGCGCCGAGGGGCGGCAGCAGCACCTTGAGGCCATCAGACAGGGCGCTGGCGTTGACGATGTAGAGCACGCCGACGCCGAGCAGCAGCACGACCTGTCCCCACTGTCCGGGGTCGCGCACGAACGCGAGCAGGTCTTTCTGCAACAACGGCCGCAGGTCGGCAGCAACGATGTTGGTGGCGGTGCGCAGCACGCGCTCGGCGAAAGATCCGGTGAGCACACCGGTGGGCGACTCGTCGACGGCGAGCTTGCGGGCGCGGTCGTAGAGAAAGACGTGGGCGGCCCAGGCGACAGCGACGCAGGCGGCGACGCTGGCTGTGGCGATGGCAAAGGCGCCGCTGTCGCCGTGGACGACGAATTCGGCCAGCTGTCGCGGCGGTGCCATCAGCGGTCCGACGTTGCCGGTTTGTTTGGCGGCGGTGAGCAGCTCGTTGGCGCCCTGCTCGGTCAACAGCCGCTCGACGCGGGCGCGGCGAAACCACACCAGCGCGCCGGTGACGCCGAGGCCCAACACGAGCAGCGAGATGCGGCGCAGCTGTCCGGCCGGCAGCACCGCGCCGCCGAGGTGCGCGAGCACGATGCCCGCGCACAGGGGCAGCGGAGCGACGACGACGACGGCGATGACGGCCCTGACAGCGCCGCCGAGGCCGAGGCCGCCGCCGAGGGCGCCGCCGACCAACGCCAACGACCCGATGGCCATCATCGTCGGCAGCGACGCTGACGCTGTGAGCACGAAGCGGTCAGCGAAGCGCGCGCCGGCACCGGTCGGCGCGGCGTCCCACATCCACAGGTCTTTCGCTTGAAAGAAGCTCTGCGCCGCGTGGCCAAGGGCAGAGAAGACGCCGGCGGTGGCGAGCCCCCAGAGCGCGAAGCCCGTGCCGCTGAGCAAGAGCTCGGGCACGTCGTTCTTGACGACGAACCAGCCGGCCCCGGCGCTGGCGCCGAAGACGACGCCGCCGACGAAGACGGCGAGGGCTGCGAGGCCGGCGGCGCGGCCGGCCCCTTGCGCGAGCTCGTCTTTCAGCCGGCGCTGGAAGAGCAGCCCGCGCACGACTTGTCCGGCAGTGAAGGCGCTCGCGCTCATGTCCGCTGATAACGCACGACGGTGACGCGGTGTGCCCGTCGGGGTGCTGCGACTACTTGTGGTACGGACCGCCGCGGGCGATCTCGCTGGCGCGGTAGAGCTGCTCGGCGAGCACGCAGACGGCCAGCCGGTGCGCGTACGTCATCGCCGACAGCGACAGCGTGTGCTGCGACGCTTCGAGCACGCGCGGCGAGAGTCCGGTGGCGCCGCCGATGAGAAAGGCGACGGGCTTGCCCTTCGCCATCCAGCTCTCGACCGACGCTGCGAACGCTTCTGACGACGGCTGCGCGCCGCCCTTGTCCATCGCGATGCGCGTGCAGCCGTCAGAGGCCTTCAACAGCGCTGAGGCTTCGGCGTCTTTGACGGCGTCGTCATCGGCGCCCTTGCCGCGCTTGGCGGGCTTGAGCTCGACGAGGCCGGCGTCGTAGCGGCGGCCGCAGCGCGACAAGTAGTCGGCGGCGGCCTGCTGCAGCGGATCTTTCGCATCACCACCCAGCACGATCACGCGCAGGCGCACGGTCAGCCCCGTCGACGGCGCAGCAGCAGCGCGACCAACACCAGGCCCGCGGGGGCGGCGACGTCGGCGTCGGCGACGAGGGCGTTGCTGCAGCCGATGCTGGCGGGCGTGTCGGGCGTGCCAGTGTCGCCTTCGCCTTCGCCTTCTTCGCCGCCGTCGTCGGGGACGACGTCGAAGGTCAGCGGTTCAGAGGCGTGCTCGAGAAACGTGGCGGTCACCACGACCGAGCCCAGGGCGCTGGTGGAGAACGCGGGCGAGATGCGGGCGCGGCCCTCGAGCCCGACGTCG
>JANNAY010000634.1:0-3848 GCA_031384945.1 Deltaproteobacteria bacterium | reverse complement strand
CGACGTCGTCGTCGTCGGACCCGCCGGCGACGACGTTGAACGTGGCGATGGCGACGGGCACGCCGGTGGTGCTGGGCTCGCTCGACGTCGAGGTCGTGCGGCGCGTCGTCCGCAGCCACACAAATGAAGTGAAGTTTTGCTATGAAAAGCAGCTCGCAAAGAATCCCAGTCTCAATGGAAAGATCGTGGTCAAGTGGGTCATCAACGGTGAAGGTGCGGTGACAGCCGCGCAGATCGTCGAGACGCAGATGCACAACGCTGACGTTGAGAACTGCATCGCGACCAAGGTTCGCACGTGGAATTTTCCGAAGCCGAAGGGCGGCGGCATCGTGGTGATCAACTTTCCGTTTGTGATGAGCAGCAGCGAGAAATCACATGCGCCCAAATGACGCTGGCGATGTGGCGATGAAGCGGACCACACGATGACCCTCGTCGCAGGCGACGTCGTCGCTGGCCGCTACAAGGTCGTCGACAAGCTCGGCGAGGGCGGCATGGGCGCCGTCTACCGCGCGGTGCAAGAGCCCCTCGGCCGCGAGGTCGCGCTCAAGGTCATCGCGCCGGCGCTCACCGTCGACGCCGACGCGGTCGCCCGCTTTCACCGCGAGGCCAAGGCGTCGTCGTCGTTGACGCACCCCAACATCGTCACCGTCTACGACTTCGGCACCGACTCAACTCCCGGCGGCGGCAGCACGCTCTTTCTCGCGATGGAGCTGTTGAGCGGGCAGGGGCTCGACGCGCTGGTCGCCCTGGGTCCGACGACGCCAGCGCGGGCCATGACCATCTTGCGAGGCATCTGCGCGGCGCTCGCCGAGGCCCACGGCAAGGGCATCGTGCACCGCGATCTCAAGCCGCAGAACGTGATGTTGACGTCGACGTCGACGCAGCAAGACATCGCCAAGGTCGTCGACTTCGGCATCGCCAAGATGAAAGACGGCGGCAAGACGTTGACGGCCACGGGCGCCGTCGTCGGCACGCCGGGCTATGTCGCGCCTGAATTGTTCGACGGCAAAGAGCCGTCGTCGCAGTCCGACCTCTACGCTCTCGGCGTCGTCGCCTACGAGCTGGTGTGCGGCCAGGCGCCCTTTCCTGGCAAGACGCCGATGGAGCTCATCAAGGCCGCGCTCTTTACCGATCCGCTGCCGATGCGCGCGTTCTTGCGCGACGTGCCGACGGGCCTCGAGCAGCTGGTGCGCGACCTCTTGCAGAAAGACCCGGCGCGGCGTCCCGCCAGCGCCCGCGTCGTCGACGAGCGCCTCGCTGCGCTGCAACACGCCGCGCAGCAGGGCCCGCTGAGCACGAGCCAGTCGCACGCCGACCTCGCCCCCGATCAAGCCACCGACATGAACATCGAGCGCGTCGACGATCCGACGACGCAGAAGCCGGCGACGACCGCGACGACGCCGAACGAGGCGAAGCACCTTGTAGAGAAGCTGCCGACGGCGCCGCAGATCGCCCAGCAGATCGCGTTGACGCCGGCGAAGAAGCAGCCCGAGGCGTGGGGCTTCGGCAAGGTGTTGCTGGTCGGCTGCGGCTCGTTCTTGTTTCTCGCCGGCTTGACGTTCTTCATCATCGTCGTCGCTGCGGTCATCACCAAAGAAGACGACAACGACGAAGAAGGCGCCGCGGTCCCCGTCGACGTCGGCAGCGACATCGACATGAACGCCGCGTTCGCCGCCGACGCTGGAGTCGACTTCGCGAAAATTCAGCAGCTGATGGAAGAGATCGAAAAACAGCAGCAGCAGAGGAACAGATGAAGAAATTGATCGACGGCATCCACCGCTTCCAGTCCGGCGTCTTTGGCGCGCAAAAAGAGCTGTTCACCCGCCTGTCAAAAGGTCAAGATCCAGACGCGCTGTTCATTACCTGCTCAGACAGCCGCATCAACCCGAATCTGATCACACAAACAGGTCCGGGTGATCTCTTCATTCTTCGCAACGCCGGCAACATCGTGCCGCCGTATGGCGCGATCCACGGCGGCGAGGCGGCGACCATCGAGTATGCGATTGATGTGCTTGGTGTCCGCGATATCATCGTCTGTGGGCACACCCATTGCGGCGCCATGAAGGCCGTTTTGGATCCAACGGGTCTTGACGAGCTTCCTGCAGTCAAGGGCTGGCTCAACCACGCCGAGGCGACCCGCCGGGTGATGAAGACGCACTACGCGAATGTCTCTGACCCGAGCGAGCGCCTCGAGACGTGCATCGAAGAGAACGTGCTCGTGCAGATTGAAAATCTGCGCACGCATCCTGCGGTGTTCGCTGGCATGTCGAGCAACAAGCTCACGCTGCACGCTTGGTGCTACGAGATCGAGACCGGCGACGTCGACGCGTTTGACCCCGAGCAGGGGCAGTTTGTGCCGCTGGCCGAAGCGGGCAAAGGCTTCGCCGACAAAGGCGACCGCCTCGCTGGCCGCCGCCAGATTTAGCTCAGGCGCGCAGCACATCGATGGGCTTGCGGCCGTCGTCGCCAAAGGTGGTGGCGTCGACGCCCGCGGCCTGCAGCAGCGTGAGGTGCACGTCGCCGACCTCGGTGTCGTCGGACAAGCGCAGGTGCTCGCCGAGGCGCAGCGCGCCCGAGAAACCACCGCCGACGAGCAAGGGCACGTTGGTGTGGCCGTGCGCGTTGCCGTCTTCGAGCTCGCTGCCAAAGACGATGCCCGAGCGCTCGAGCAACGAGACGCCCCCGTCGTCGATGGCGGCCATCTGCTCCATCACATAGGCGAGCTGCGCGACCTCCCACCGGCCGATGTCTTCGAGGGCTTCGAGCTTCTCGGGGTCGTTGTTGTGGTGGCTGTACTCGTGGTGCGAACCGGGATGGCCGATGAAGCCATAGGGGCGGTTGCTGCCACCGTTGCCGAGCATGAACGTGACGACACGTGTGATGTCGCAGCGAAAGGCAACCACGGCGAGATCGAGCATCTGCCGCACGTACTCTTCGGTGTCTTGCGAGGCGCCCTCGGGCGTCGCTGGCACTTCGCAGGTCGACGTCGCCTGCGCCTCGACCCGGCGCTCGAGCTCGCGCACGCCGGTGAGGTAGTCGTCGACCCGACGGCGGTCGTCTTTGCCGAGGGCGCGCTGCAGGCGTTTGGCGTCGTCAGAGACGAAGTCGAGCACCGAACGACGACGGCGGCGCTTGTCTTCGCGGGCGCGCGGCGAGAGCTGGGCGTCGCTGCCTTGAAAGAGGCGATCGAAGACGGCGCGGGGGTTCGTCTCTTTCGGCAACGGCGTCGAGGGCGACGCCCACGCGTTGTGGTGCACGTAGGCGCAGCTGTAGCCGACGTCGCAGGATCCGGCGGCGCCGCCGGGCTCGCAGCCCAGCTCTAACGACGACAACGACGTCTGGCCGCGCCACGCGTTGGCCAACACCTGATCGATCGAGATGGCGTTCTGCACGCGCACCTCGCTCTTGTTTGGGTGTGACGCCGTCAAGAACGTCGAC
Source organism: Deltaproteobacteria bacterium (assembly GCA_031384945.1). GTDB lineage: Bacteria > Myxococcota > UBA727 > UBA727 > VGSZ01 > VGSZ01. The sequence goes on along the minus strand of JANNAY010000634.1, from coordinate 410 downwards.
GTGCCGCGGGCGTGGTCGCCGGGTCCGTCGCCTTGATCGAGGGCCGCTGTGCAACGCACGCCGGACAACACCGACACATGGTCGCGCACCTTCTCGAGGGGCGTGAGCATGTCGCTGAGGCCGAAGCCTCTGCCGGCTTCGCCAGGCGTGAACGTCGCCATGTTGATGCCGCAGGGAACAAAGAAGGCGAGAAAGCGCGCGTTCGTCGCCCCGTTCGAGGGCGTCGTCGACTGCGCCCGCGCCGGCCGCATGGCGTCGAGAAAGGGCAGCGCGAGGGCGGTGCCGAGTCCCTTGAGCGTGGCCCGGCGAGAAAGAGTTTTCATCGCGACGTCTCCGCATCGAGCTCGGGCAGGGTGTCGTCGACGACGATGGCGCCGTCGGCGGTGGATGCGCGGCTGCGAAAGCCCGGC
>JANNAY010000620.1:0-2248 GCA_031384945.1 Deltaproteobacteria bacterium | reverse complement strand
TTGCGCGACACGCCCAGCAGCTCATCGCGATCGCGCCCCGTACAGCCCGCGAGCGCATGAAACATCGCGACCAACGCCCTCGGCGAGGCGCCGCGCCGCGCCGCTTCGAGTGAGCCAGCGACAGTCACGAGGTCGCCAGCGGAGAGGTGCAGCGTCGGCAGCCGCTCGGCGTCGCCGCGGGCTTTGAGCTCGTCGGCGCTCAACAACCCAACGCGCGTTCGACGGGCCAGCGCCGACAACGCTGCAGGCGCTATTCGCAGCACCGCTGTCGATTCAGTGCCACGCCGCAGGCCGCGCAGCAGCTCTTTGACGCGGCCGGCGAGGTCGGCACCGTCGCTGCCGTCTTCGTCGTCGTCGCTGATGACGTCGACGACGGTGACACTGACGCTGTCGATTTCATCTTCCCAGAGCGCCGTGCTCAGGCTGTAGTCGGAGTCGAATTTGCCGCGCATCGCCGTGTTCCACCGACGAAACAGCCGGCCGACCTCGAGCGCGGTCACGCCATCGCGCACGATCAGCTGGGTAATCCCATCTGCGAACAAAGCACCGACCACTGGATCTTGTCGATCGTCATCCTGCAGAACCCGCTGCCCTTGAAATGTCAGCGTTTCGCCGACAACGTTGAGGACAACAGCACCAATTTGCTGTGTGATGGCGCGGATTTTTTGGTGACTCAAGCCCTCATGGTGAATCGCTTGATCGTGATCTTGGCCATACAGTCGGTACGCCAGCATCGTGCGCTTTAGCTGCGCACAAAAGTCGGCGACGAGGGCGACGAGGGCTGTGTCGGGGGCGTCGACTTCGACCGCAGTCATTGGAACCGGACGCTATCGTGTTCGCAGAAACGCGCTTCGCCGCAGTGGGCAGATGGTATGCCCGAAGGCGGAGTCCCCCTGCCCCACCGTCGTTTGACCTGAAGAACGATCCTGCGCCCGACGACGAAGATGACGACGTCGGGCTCGCAGGCGACGAACCACCGCTTCGGTCGGAGCTCTTCAGCGTGGCGCAGCTTGAGCACCACGCGCGCGGGCTGGCGGGCTGGCACAAGCTCGCCCCTGCCCGCGGGCGCGCCGCGCGGCTCTTCCAAGACGACCATCTGCTGTCGCGGCTGGCCGAGAACGAGCAGCAGTTCTTTCGCGCCTACGGCTTGATCACCGACGCGGTCGCGCGGGGTCGGCGCATCACGCCTGCCGCCGATTGGTTCATCGACAACTACCCGCTCATCGACGAGCAAATCCGCACCGCGCGGCGTCACCTGCCGCGTGGCTACAGCCGCACGCTGCCGCGCCTCGCGAACACCCGGGTGCGCGGCACGCCGCGCGTCTATGACCTCGCCCTCGAGCTCATCTCGCACTCGCACGGCCGCGTCGACGACGAAGGCTTGCGCGCGTTTGTCACGGCCTACCAATCGAGGGTGCCGCTGCGGTTGGGCGAGCTGTGGGCGATCCCCATCATGTTGCGGCTGGCGCTGCTCGAGAACCTGCGCCGCATCGTCGCCAGCATCACCGCCGGGCGACGCGAGCGCGAGCGCGCCATGCACTGGAACGAGCGGCTGACCACCGCCGCCGCCGCCCGCACCGAAGACGTCGTCATCGTGCTCGCCGAGCTGGTCCGCGCTGAGCCGGTGCTGACCGATCCTTTCGTCGCCGAGCTGGCGGCGCGGCTGCAGGGCAATGGTCCGCCCCTCGTGACGGCGTGGCTCGAGCAGCACCTCGCCGAACGCGGCGAGACCCTCGCGCACATTTTTCAGCGGGCGAGCCAGGCGCAGGCCGCCGATCAAGTCGCCATCGGCAACAGCATCGGCAGCCTGCGGTCTCTCGGCGCCACCGACTGGCGCGTGTTCGTCGAAGACACCAGCGTCGTCGAAGCCACGCTGCGCACAGACCCCGCTGGCGTCTACGCGAGCATGGATTTCGCCACGCGCGACCGCTACCGACACGTCGTCGAACGCCTCGGCAGAGACGCACGGCGCGAAGACGAAGACGTCGACGAAGACGCTGTCGCCCGCGCCGTCGTCGACCTCGCCGCCGCAGGCACCGGCAAAGCCCATCACGTTGGCTGGTACCTCGTCGACGCTGGCCTGCCGCTGCTCGAGCGCCAGCGCGGCGTGCCGGTCTCGCTGATCGGGCGGCTGCGAGGGGCGGCGGTGGCGTCGCCGCTCGTGCCGTGGCTCGCGTCGATCGGCGGGCTCACGTTGGCGCTGACGCTGCTGCTGCTGGGATCTTTCTCAGCGCTGACGCCGTCGACG
>JANNAY010000613.1:0-1952 GCA_031384945.1 Deltaproteobacteria bacterium | reverse complement strand
TGATCGGGCACACGCAAGAAAAAGAGATGGCGCACCAGTCGGGGCGCGACGTTCGCTTCTTGCCGCACGTCGCGCCGTTCTTTCGCGGCATCAGCTGCACGCTCTCGCTCGACCTCAGCCGCGCGCTCGACAAAGAAGAGGCCGAGGTGCTGTTGCGCCAACGCTTCATGCACGAGCACCTGGTGCGCGTCGTCGACGATGAGCCGCTCGTGAAAGACGTGCGCGAGCAACACACGGTCATCATCGGCGGCGTGCACGTGTCTGGCAGCCGGCTCGTCGTCGTCGCCGTCATCGACAACCTGCTGAAGGGCGCGGCCACGCAAGCGTTGCAGAACGTGCACCTCGCCCTTGGCGTCGACGAGCTCAGCGGCATCCCTGGGCTGAGAGAGGTCTGAGATGAGTCAGCCGCTGTGGTTCAAGGGCAAAGACCTCGACCAGACCATGCAGGCCTTCTGCGCCGGTGACGACGTCGTCGCCGACCGCGCCCTCTTTCCCTTCGATGTGACGGCGACGCAGGCCCATGTGCGCGGACTCATGCGCATCAAGGTGCTCACGCAAGACGAAGCGACGCTGCTCACGGGCGAGCTCGCGGTGCTGCAGGCGCTGTTCGCCAGCGGCGAATTCGTCGTCGACGACCGCTACGAAGACGGCCACAGCGCCATCGAAGCCTTCCTCGTCGAACGCGCCGGCGACGTCGGCAAAAAAGTGCACACCGCGCGCTCGCGCAACGATCAGGTGCTGGTGGCTCTGCGCTTGTGGCTCAAGCACCAACTCACTGTGCTGGTCGACGTCGACGACGCCATCGCGCGCGCCTTGATCGAGCGGGCCAAGACCACCGCGCACATCGCGATGCCCGGCTACACACACCTGCAGCGGGCGATGCCCACGTCGTTGCAGACGTTCTTTCTCGGACACGCCGAGAGCTTCCTCGACTCCAGAGACGCAGCCAAAGCCGCCCGCGCTGTCGTCGACAAAAACCCCCTCGGCACCGGCGCAGGATTCGGCGTCAGCCTCGCCCTCGACCGAGACGGCGTCGCTGAAGACCTCGGCTTCGACGGCGTCGTCGTCTCACCGCAGGCGGCGCAGAATTCGCGCGGCAAGCTCGAGCTGTTCGCGCTGCAGGCGCTGCACCTCGCCACCCTCGACGTCAGACGGCTCGCCTGGGATCTCTCGCTCTACGTCAGCGCCGAATTCGGCTTCGCGCGGCTGCCCGACAAGTTCACCACGGGCAGCTCGCTGATGCCCAACAAGCGCAACCCTGACGTCGTCGAATTGCTGCGCACGCTGCCCGCCGTCGTCGAGGGCGCCATGGCCGAGACGCAGTCGGTGCTGTCGTTGCCGTCGAGCTACCACCGCGATCTGCAGGCCACGAAGGCGCCGGCGCTGCGGGCGTTCTCGCGCGCGCTGCAGGGGCTGCAGCTCATCCCCACCCTCGTCGACGGCGTCGAATTCGACGTCGCTGCGCTCAAGAACGCCATCACCCCCGACCTGTTCGCCACCGACCGTGCCCTCGAGCTCGTCGTCGACGGCGTCCCCTTTCGCGACGCCTATCTGCAGGCCGCCAAAGAGATCCCGACCTTCGCCGCCGGCGACGTCGACAAGAGCCTCAAGGCGCGCGTCTCGCTCGGCGGCGCCGGCAACGCCGGCCTCGACCGCCTCGCGGCCCGCCTCATGAGCCCGCCTGAAATGACCTGAGGCGCGCGCTGGTTGCCGATCCACGATGCAACCCGCCGAACCCGCGCAAGTCCCCGTCCCGCGAGACCTGGTCGACCACGAGCGCCGTCACAAAGACGCTGTCGCCGCCGGCCTCGTCGCCGCCGCCGTCGCTCTCGTCATTGGCTTCGTCGCCACCGCCGTCGTCGACGCCGCCTCTGACCTCGTCGTCTTCCTCGCCGGATTCGCCGTAGCAGCCAACATCTACGTCGGGGTCTACGCCGTCCGCGTAGACGTCC
>JANNAY010000569.1:0-4979 GCA_031384945.1 Deltaproteobacteria bacterium | reverse complement strand
TCCCCGCGGGCGTCGTCGACGGCGTCGCCTACGACGTGCAGGTGTCTCCGCTCACGGGCGATCGCACAGGCTTCACCGCCAGCGTCGTCGGCGATTACGTCGTCGGCGTCGGCGACGACGCCTGCGCCGTTCACGTCGGCGCGCCGGCCGGGCTCTACATCGAGCTCGCCTGGGCCACCTTCGACGACATCGATCTCTGGCTCTCGCGCGTCGGCGACGACGGCCACGCCTGCGTCGCCGACGGTGGCGACACCATCGAAGGCATCGTCGGCGACCGCTGCAGCGAAGGCGTCTGCAACTTCGCCAACTGCGTGCCGCCGGCCCGCGATTTCGACGGTGACGGCGTCGCTGCCGGCCCCGGCGATGCCCTGTTGGACAACGACATCACTGGCTTCGAGACGGTCCGCGTCGCCGCGCCGGCGGGACGTCTGCTCGTCACGGCGATGGGTTACAGCGTCTACAGCGACGTCGACGTCGGCGTCCGCGTGTTTCTCGACGGCGAGCTGCTCGCGCAACGGTTCGCGACGATGATCAGGAACGAGATCAGCGCCGCCATCGTCATCGACATCGACAACGGCGTCTGCGCCAGCGCCGACGGACGCCTCGCCTGCACCGACGACGACGGCAGCTGCGTGGTCGACGACGACTGCGGCGCCGGCTTCGTCTGCGCCGCCGCGCGCTGCGCGCCGCTGCCCTTCTGCCCCGATTGCGACCGCTGCGCGGGCGGGCGCTGTCCCGCCACCGGCAGCTGTGGCGACATCGACGACGCGCCCGCCACCGTCGCCGGCGCCGCCGTGGTCGGCGAAGGCCAGTTCAACAACGACGTCTGCCCCGGCGACGTCGACGTGTTCATCATCGACGCCGTCGTCGGCGACGTTGTCGAGATCTTCTTCGACGGCAACGCGCTGGTTGACCTCGACAACGTCGACAACCGCGTCGTCACCGCGACGCCCGTCGTGCTGCGCCTCACCAGCGACGGCTTCGACCGCCGCAGCACGCGCTTCTCGGTGACCATCACCACCGAGGCCGAGCAGTGCGCCGGCGCCGCGCTGCTCGAGCCCAACGACTCGACGCACCCGCAGAACAACCGGCTGAGCGGCATCTTCTGCGACGCCGTCGACGTCGATTGCTTCGCCGCCAACACCTTCGCCGCCTCGCGCATCGACGGCGACGTCTGCGTCGTCACCGACGATGGCTGCCTCACCCCCGCCCTCGTCTTCTATGGACCGGGCACGCCGCTGTGCTTGCAAGCCAACGGACCGCTGCCAGCGCGCTTTCGCATCGCCCGCGGTGTCGATCCCGGCTGCCCCGTCGACGAAGCGGACGGCGTCGTCGTCGACGACGGCTTCAGCGGCGCCTTTTGCGGCGTCGACCGCGACGCCGTCGTCGTCGAGATCGGCGCCGATGAGCGCGTCGTCGTCGACGTCGACAGCAAAGCCCTCGTCGGTGGACCGCTCGCCGTCTTCCCGCTCACCCTGCCGTTGGAGTTCGCGCCGTCGTCGACGCCGCGCAGCGAGCGCTTCGTCCTCGAGGGCGTGCCCGATCTCTTGAGCGGCGGCGTCGCGCCGTGGACGCTGCGCGTGAGCCGCACTCCCGAGTAAGGTCCGGGCCCATGCGCGCTGTCACCTCTGCCCTCTTCGTCGTCAGCGTCGTCAGCGTCAGCGTCAGCGTAGTCAGCGCCTGCGATCCGCCGGTCGACGAGGTGGGCTGCGAGCCCGCCTGCAAGGCCGCCGCCCCCGCCTGCGACGACGGCTGCCCCGCCGTCGCCTCTGAGGTCTGCGTCGACGGATCCTGCGCCGCCGTCGCCGACGGAGAATTCGACGTCGCCATCACCGTCGCCCTTGGCCGCGACATCGCCGATCGCGTCGTCGCCGCCAGCATCGGCGTCGTCGACGGCGACTGCGCCGACGTCGGCGTCGTCAAAGACGCCGTTGGCGTCGTCGCCGGCAACCGCATCGAGTTCGCCGGCGGACCGTTTCACCCCGATCTGCACGTCGGCCTCGTCGCCGCCGGCGACTACGTCGTCGCCGTCGACGCCCTCGACGCCTCTGCCGCCGTCGTCGCCAGCGGCTGCGTCCCCGTCGCCGTCAGCGCCGACGCCGCCGTCACCGTCGACGTCCCGGCGCTCTGACCGGTCTGGCGGCAAACTTGTCCTGGGGCCCCTGCGTGCGCATGCTCGGGGAGCCACTGCGAAAGGCGCCCGATGTCGATCATTCGTGATGTTGTGATGTCTGCCAGCGTCGCCGTCGGTAACGCGGCCAGCCGCGAACGCGATCGCGATATGGAGACTGTGCACGAAGACGGGCGTCCCAAGGCCCTCGGCGAGCGCGCCAGGCAACGGTGGAACGCCATCGCCAAAGAAGGCGTCGGCAAGGTCATCGTCAGCCAGACGGCCCATCTCGGCGCCAAAGAGCTGGCCAAGCGCATCACCAACGAGACCGTGAAGCGCGTCTTCAAAGAGATCGGCAAGCGCCCGATCGCGGCGGCCTCCGTCGCCCTCTTCGCCTTCGACGGCGCCCGTGACGGCGTGCGGTTGGCCAAGGGCGACATCGACGGCAAAGAATTCGCCGAACGCCTCGGCGGCAACGGCATCGGCCTCGTCGGCGCGGCCGGCGGCGCCTGGGTCGGCTCCCTCGTCGGCACCCTCGCCATGCCCGTCGTCGGCACCATGGTCGGATCCGTCATCGGCGGCGTCATCGGCGGCATCGGCGGCGACACCTACGGCCGCGCCAAAGTCAGAAGCGTCCTCGGCGTTGAAGACGACGAAGACCTCGACGACGACGACGAATACGTCGACGACGAAGACGAAGACTGAGCCCGCTGCTTGTCTGACTCGTCACGCTGGCGCCCGTCTGGCAGAACGTTGTCATGACGGCGCGCGCAGCCCTGTTGGCTCTTCCCCTGCTTGGGGCCTTCGGGGCGGGCTGCGACGACGGTGTCACGCCGCAGCTGAGCAACTTTCGCTTCGATGGCTCTGCCGAAGACTCGCCGCTGGTCTTGTTGTTGTCCGTCGATTTTCACGACGGCGACGGCGACCTCTCGGGCGGATCCCTCGAGACGTTCATCGATCAGCAGTCGACGAGCGCTGGCGCCCTCGATCTGACGACGCTCTTTTTAGAGAACAACGTCGGCCTCGGCGCCAACGACGGCACCATCGGCTTCGTCCTCGAGCTCGCCTTTGGCAGCGGCCTGCCCGAGAGCGGCTCGGCCTTTGTGTTGGGCGTTCGTGCCACCGACGTCGGCGCTCACACGTCGTCGACCGAAGAGATCAAGATCAAGCTCGAGCTCTGATGTCTTTGCGCAGGCACAGAGGCCTGCGTCCAAGCTGGTGGAGCCGGAAGGGTCCGAACCGCTGCGCGGGTGGTGCAGGCCTCTGTGCCTGCACGACAGTCGACGGAGCGTTGTCCCACCTGCTCCCACGGGCGATCGACCGACCGTGGACGTCACACGTCCGACGTCCGCCGAGCGGGAGCCGCCGAAACAACTGGCATGACCAGCTTGTCGCTCGACTCGATGATGGCCCTCGCCCAGTCCGCCAGCGCCCAGCGCCGCGCCGAACAAGCGCAGCAGCAGCAGAAGGCGCAGCAGTCGCAGCAGGCGCCGCAGTCACAGCAGTCCGGTGGCGCGCAGGGCTCTGGTGGGTGCGCCTCGCAGCAGTCGGGGCAGTCGCAGCCCGCCGCCGACGTCGGCGCCGCCTCGGCCCGCAACGACGCCGCGGGACAAAACTGGCAAGACTTCCGCGCCGCTCCGGCCGCCACGTCGTCGGCTGCGCCGGCCCTGCCCGCTGCGCCCGCCGCGACCACCGCTCAGCCTGCCGCTGCGACCACGCCTTCTGCGGCGCAGACGCCCGCGCCGTCGTCGTCGTTGGCCCAGCGGTTGGAGGCGAACCCCTCGATCCGCACCAACCAGAACCTCATCAACCACTACTACCAGCAGGGTGGTGGCACCTGGGAAGGCGCCTCCCGCCTCGCCCGCCAGGACGGCGCGTCGCTGAACCAGCTGATCCGCAACCGCTCCGGCCTCGTCGATCGCAACGGTGCTGCTCCGTCGACGACGACGCCTGCGACGACGACGCCTGCGACGACGACGCCTGCGACGACGACGCCTGCGACGACGACGCCGGTGACGACGACGCCGGTGACGACGACGCCGGGCACGACGCCGCCGCCCTCGTCGACCACCAACGGCGTGCAGCAGTACACGCCGGGCTCGCCCCAGCAGGTCGCCCTCTTCACCGAAGCCGGACGCCGCATCGGCATGTCCGAGTCTGAGGCCGCGCGCTGGGCCAACTCACCGGGATTGCAGAACATTTTGCGCCGCGAGTCGAACGGCCAGGTGGGACGCCCGAACTACACCTACGGCGAGCGCTCGCGCGACCCGTCGCAGTGGGCGTCGGTGCACCGCGAGCTGCAGAACGGACAAAAGACGACGCGCTCGTCGGCGACCGGCCTCGGCCAGCTGCTGCTCAGCAACGTTGAGCGCTACTACCCGTCGGGTCGTCAGGGCATCGGCAACCCCGTCGAAGAGGCCGCCGGCATGATGCGCTACATCCAGGATCGCTACCGCACGCCCGAGAACGCGTGGGCCCAGTACGGACGTCGTCACGAAGGCTATTGAACGACCGTTCTCGTCCGGCGACGCTGCGCAGAGGGGTGGTCCCGTGCGCAGCGTCTTCGTTTGTTCCGCCGCCGCCGCCGCCGTCTGCGCCGTCAGCAGCTGCGCCGGGCCGCCGCCGGATGACGCGCCCGCGACGGGTCCGCTCATCTCGCTGTTCGACGTCGACGACGACCGCGCCGTCTGCACCGCCGGCGCCGAAGGCTACGAAGGACTCGCCACCCGCGACTGCGCCCTCGACGTCGTCGAACGCGAAGACCAGCGCTTCGTCGTCGTCAACCCGAGCGACGAAGAGCTGCACATCACCGACGTACGCTTCGACGACGGCGGCGGCTTCGTCCTCGTCGACGCCGCCGACGTCGACG
>JANNAY010000565.1:0-2607 GCA_031384945.1 Deltaproteobacteria bacterium | reverse complement strand
ACAGAACCGGACTCGTGGGTCACACATCCGGCTCTTCGGGAACGTCGCTGTGGGCAGAAACAAATCCGCTTCGACGACGACGGCCTTGCGGCCCCAACTCATGACAGAGGCAACAGCAGCTGTGCCCCTTTCACGATGTCTGCTTGGTGACGACGAGACCACGCATCTGCCAAGTTGAACAGCCCGAGCCGCGCGAACCATTTGTTCGGCAACGCGGTCTGCACTGCTGGCGTTTTGCTCAGCTTCCACGTCGACGAGTGCCCGTTCCAGAGCGTCCTCGCCGCCGTTTTCGCCTTCACCCCGAGGCGGCGCAGGTGACGGTAGATGTGACGACGGTAGCCCCACTGACGAACCTGCAACGCACGCAGGCGACGTCGCATGTGCGCGTCGCGTTCGTGCAGCTGGTAGCGCTCTTTCGCGCTCACGATGCCAAAGAAGCCGAACCAGCCGACGAGGTAGCGACCGCGAGGAGCCGCGCCCCATCCATCGGTTACTCGCGATCGAAACAAGCTCGAAAACGTGGCACGCAAGAACGGGCTCATACTTGTCTCCCACCAAGCTCACCGCGACGAGGTTGCGGCAATCTTGAAAGCCAGCGGCATTGGCCGAGGATACCGCGACCAATATGAGCATGTTTCGATATACACTCTCGGTATCTTGGCTTGGATCGAGCGGATGGGCGGCAGCGGCCTCGGAGTTCCGCCGCCGCCAACGCCCACGAAGAAGCCTCTGTAACGGGCAAGGCAGACTGCTCTCCGCGGAACACTCCGCCCATTGTGAGATGGCAACGATCCGCGTCGAAGTAGAGGGCACGTCGGCCGACAGGCATCGACGACTCTTCGTGCCGGACTGTCCAATTCCGTCCTGACGCCGACCACAACGCTCCTCGGTTCACTGCCCGACGGCACGCCCCGGCTTGACGTGTTCACGTTTGAGGTTGCCCCGAGGCGCTGCAAGGTACGTTCGACATCATGCGTACGCACCTGCCCTTGCTTGGCTTCATCTTCCTCTGCAGCGCCTGCGTCTGCGATCCCGTCGCCGGCGAAGGCGAAGGCGAAGGCGAAGGAGGCGAAGGCGAAGGCGAGGGAGGCGAAGGCGAAGGCGAAGGCGAAGAAGGCGAAGGCGAACCGTGCCAGACGATCGACGGCTCGCTCTCCGCGTCGCCGTTCAACATCCTTGAGCTCGCCAACGTCTGCGTCGTGACGGGCGACCTCTTCATCAGCAACATCAACGACAGCAACAGCCTGACGACCATCAGCCTGCCCAGGCTGGTCAGCGTCGGTGGGAGCTTCGTCGCCAACAACAACAACACGGCGATGACGAGCATCAGCCTGCCCGCCCTCGTCACGGTCGACCAGCTCTTCATCGCCGGCCAGGTGCTCACGAACATCGATCTGCCGGTGCTCACCACCGTGAACCGTCAGCTCTCCATCGACAACAACCCCGCGCTGCCGACCCTCAGCCTGCCGGTCCTCGACAGCGTCGGTGGCCTCTCCATCGCCAACAACAGTTCGCTCACAAGCATCAGCCTGCCCGCGTTCGAGAGCGTCGGCGGCGACCTGCTCCTCGCCAACAACGCAGCGCTCTCGACCATCAGCATGCCGTCGCTCGCCGAGGTGGGCAACAGCCTCTCCGTCGGCGGCAACCCGGGGCTCACGCTCAGCCTGCCGGCGCTGGCCACCGTCGGCAACCTCGGCCTTTCCTCAGGCGCCGTGATCCTCGACCTGCCTGCGCTCGCGGTCGTCGACGGCTTCTTCTCCATCTCCAATGCGGCGGTGCAGGACCTCAGCCTCCCTGCGCTGGCCGTCGTCGGCACCATCTCCGTCTCTGGCTGCGACGCGCTCGCGTCCATCAGCATGCCGGCACTCACCACCGTCGTCAGCAACCTTGCCATCAACAGCAACCAAGCCCTGACGAGCGTCAGCATTGCGCTGGCGCCGGCCACCATCGGCCGTGAATTCCTCATCTTCAGCAACCCTCAACTCACAAGCATCGAGCTGCCCGGGCTCGCCAGCGTCGGCGTCAGCGTCGTCATCCGCGCCAACCCTGCGCTCACCACCCTCAGCCTGCCGGCTCTCGCCGACGTCCCCACTGTCGCTATCTTCAACAACCCGTCGCTGACGAGCTGCACCGGGGCGCGCATCGTCACGGTGGGGGACTGCGTCCAGTAGGCGACTCGCGTCGGTGAGCTCAGCTCGATGGGCCTCGTCGACGACGCGCAGCAGCGGATGACGCGATACACCGCGGCTCTCGGTGCGTGGCGCCAACCGGCGCGATCTCAGACCACCGCGACGTCGACGTCGACGACAAGAACGTCTTCTTCTCCTGAAGGACCATCGCGATTCGTCGACGACGAAGACGATGACGCGCTGTCGGCCCACGACGTCCTGCAGCCGAGGATTCACGCGCCTGCGCTCTTGCGGCTTCCTCGCCAACACGAAGAAGCGCGAGAAGCTCGCCGCCATCCGCGCTGTGCTCAACGCTGCTGCACCGTCGCCGTTGTGGCCACGCGTGTGCCGCTGCCCCGTCTGCGGCGACGGCGCCCTCGTCGAGCGCGTCCTGCTTGCCGCCTTCACGTTGCAGCCCGTTCGGCAGGACTCCTCATGA
>JANNAY010000558.1:0-6974 GCA_031384945.1 Deltaproteobacteria bacterium | reverse complement strand
GCTGCTGCGCTGATCACGGCGGCAGACCGAGCTGCTGCTTGAGCGCCGGCGGACCTGAACCTTCGGGGATCTCGCCGAACACGCGCACGATGCGGTCGTGCTCGACGAAGTAGGTGAAGTACTCGACGGGCAAAGCGATGGTCTTGCCCGTCGCCGCCACCTTCGGCACCTCGGCGATGGGGTAGTCGAGCGGCCCGGTGTGGGTGCCGCTCAAGTAGACGGCGATGCGCACGAGGCTGCCGTCTTCGGCGTCGATCTTTTCGTTGAAGCGAAAGTCAGGAAAGGCCTTTTTGCGCGCCTGGTGCATGTCGAGGGCGTGCTCGGCGGGGATCGTCGCGAACGCCGGCATGCCCTTCATCTGCATGCTGAACCCAGGGTCGAGCAGCGCGTTGGCGGCAGCCCAGTCGCCGGCTTCGGCGGCCCGCAGGTGCTCAGCGACGACGTCGCGCGGCGGGCGGGTGTTGCCCGCGTCGCCGGCAGGCTTCGCCGCAGGGGCGCTGGCGCACGACGTCAGAAAAGCGAAGGCGATCGTCGTCATCATCAGCACGCGTCGTGGTTGCATCGATTCTCTCCCTGGGCGTTTCGATGTCGTCCCCGCGGTCAGCGCTGGGTGACGATGACCTTGCCGGCGATGTCTTTGACGTCGACGAGGCCGGCGGGCGCCACCAGCTGGTGCCCGCGATCGTCGGGCAAGAGAAAGACCTGCGACGGCCCCACCGACGTCGGCGTGAACGCCCGCGCGAACGACGTCGCCGTGGTGTCGCGCTCGACGGCGCCGGTCTTCGTCGCCTGCTTCTCGTGGGCGCAAGCGTGGCCGTCGTGCGGCACCGTCGCCGCGCAGGCGGTGGTGACGACGGGGAAGCCGTCGACGAAGACAGCGCCGTCTTCTTTGACCTCGACGACGCTGCCGGCGAGGCCGATGACGCGGGCGTAGCCGTCGAGGGGCGGCTTGTCGCCGAACGAGGGACCGCGGCCCGGCACCGCGACGAGGTCGTTGATCTGCAATTGCGACGCGTCGAAGCCGCGCTTCGGCACGATCAGCAGCGTGCCTTCAGGGACGGTGGGCCGCAGGGCTGTATCCCAAACGGCCTCAAAGACCACCTGGTTCTGAACCACATGGGTGCGAAACTGCAGCGCGATCAAATAGGAGAAGAAGAACCAGCCGGCCAGCAGCCACCAGTGCTCGTACGGCTTGCGAACGCGCGCCCCGTCTTTGAACGCGAGGCCGGCAGCGACGACGCCGCTGAAGAGCCAGAAGAAGGCCGTGGTCGCCCGCTGCAGCGCCGGCAACGACGGCAACAGATCGGGGGCGTGATCGATGACGAGAACAGGCAACAGAAAATAGTGGAGCACCCACACGACAAACAACACGGCGCCGGCGACGAAGCGGCCGGTCATCACGAGGCCGAGGCCGGGGCAGAAGCCGGCGACAAACGCCATCATCGGGTGTCGCGCCTTCATCGTCGCCGTCGTCGTCGTCGTCGTCATGGCCGTCGTGGTAGCCCCGTCGGCGTCGTCGTCAAACTGCCTCTTGCCAGCCTGCCGCACTTCCACCGCGATGGCGGCACCGGTCAAAGATCGATCTGGGTGCCGACCTCGATGACCTGCTCCGGCGGAATTCGAAAGTAGCGGTCGACGTTGACGGCGTTTCTCTGGAGGAAGCCGAAGTACTTCTCGGTGATCGTGCCCATCTTGCCGCCGGGGCCGCCGAGCAGGTGCTCACGGGCCAGGTAGTAGGTGATGTCCTCGAGGTCGAAGTCGAGGGTCTCGCGCACGCGCAGCAGGTTCAGCGCGCGGGGCAGATCGGGCTGCTCCATGAAGCCGAAGTAGACGTGGACGCGGTGAAAGCCGTGTCCCATCTCGTCGACGGTGATGCGGTCTTTCTTCTGCACCTCGGGCACGTCGGCGGTGACGACGGTGAGCAGCATGATCTGCTTGTGCAAGGCGCGGGTGCGCTTGACGTGGTGCGCGAGGATCGGGGGCAGGCCTTTGTCGCTGACGGCCATGAAGATGCCGGTGCCAGGAGTGCGCTGGGCGATCTCTTTTTCGAGGTCGGGCCAGGTGTCTTCGAAGCGCGAGAAGCGCTCGAAGTAGAGCTCGGCGATGATGCGGCGTCCTTCGTGCCAGATGAGCATGGTGACGACGAAGGCGATGCCGATCAGCACCGGCACGTAGCCGCCGTCCCAGAACTTGATGACGTTGGCGGCGAGAAACGGAATGTCGAAGGCGAGAAACAAACAGAGCAGCGCGCCGGCCTTCCACACCGGCCACTTCTTCGTGTGCACGTTGACGAGAAAATAGATGATCGAGGTGATGTTCATCGTGCCCATCACCGCGATGCCGTAGGCGGCGGCCAGGCGCTCTGACTGCTTGAACACCAGCACCAAGGTGATGCACGTGGCGGCGAGAAACACTGCGATCTCGGGGATGTAGATCTGTCCCTCTTGCTCTTTGTCGGTGTGACGCACGGTCACGCGCGGAAAGAAGCCGAGCTGCATCGCCTGCTTCGTCACCGAGAATGCGCCGCTGATCATGGCCTGCGAGGCGATGACGGTGGCGATGCCCGACAAGCCGACGAGCACGAAGGTGGCGTTGCCGGTGGGCACCATCGCGAAGAACGGGTTCGACGCCGCCGACGGATCGCGCAGCAAGAGCGCGCCCTGGCCGAAGTAGTTGAGCACCAGCGACGGCATGACGAAGTAGAGCCAGGCGCGGCGCACGGGCTTGCGTCCGAAGTGACCCATGTCGGCGTAGAGGGCTTCGCCGCCGGTGATGCACAAGACGACGCTGCCGAGAATCAAGATGCCGTTGAAGCGGTGCTCGACGAAGTAGCCGACGGCGTGGTGCGGCGAGAGCGCCTCGAGCACGCTGGGCTCTTTCAAGATGTGCCAGATGCCGAGGCCAGCGAGGGTCGTGAACCACACGACCATGACCGGTCCAAAGAGCTGGCCGATGACCTTGGTGCCGCGGCTCTGGATGCCAAAGATGAACAGCAAAATGACGACGGTGGCGGGGATGACGAAGCGCGCCAAATCGGGCCGCGCGACGGTCACGCCTTCAGCGGCCGACAGCACCGAGATGGCCGGCGTGATGGCGCCGTCGCCGTAGAGCAGGGCGGCGCCAATGCAGGCGAGCACGCCGGTGACGGTGAGGGGCATGACCGGCCCGCCGCGCAGACGCTCGGGCAGCATGGCGAGCATGGCGAACATGCCGCCCTCGCCCTTGTTGTCGGCCTTGAGCACGAAGATCACGTACTTGACGCTGACGACCATGGTCATCGACCAGAAGATCAGGCTCAGCACCTCGAGCACGTCGGCCCGAACAATCTGCCCGGTGCCGCCGTGCACCAGCGCATGCATGCACTCTTTCATCGTGTAGAGCGGGCTCGTGCCGATGTCGCCGTAGACGACGCCGAGGGCGAGCAGGGCCATGCCCCACAACTTCTTGCCGTGCAGCTCGCCATGACCGTGGTGCAGCGGCTCCGACAGCTCTTGCTCGGGCGGCGTCTTCTTCTTCTGCTTCGCCTCGCCGTCTGCGCCGGGGCGGGTCGTGGTCGTCGACGGAGCGGGGTTGGGCCCCTCGGTGTCGTGGCTCATGCGCAGCGCTACCCCCACGCCCCCCCGCGCTCAAGGAATTCCCGTGGCCGGGCCGTGTGTATTCCGCAGCCGCGGGCTTTGGCGTCGAAGAAATCACAGCAAGATCAGGCAGTTCCGTCGACACGGGCCTCGCGAGCGCGCGGCTTTGGTGCCACGCTCTTTCGATGGCCATCGCCCCAGCGCCCCTCGAGATGCAGCGGCTGAACGCGTTGCTGTCGTCGTTGCCAGAGTCGTCGTCGATCGAGCCGGGATCGGCGCGTTCGTTGGCGCAGGCCGCGCGCAGCGCCCTCACCATCGGACGCCCCGACGACGCCGTCGACCTCGGCCGCGCCGCCCTCGCCCTCGAGCCCAAAAACGCCCGCGCCTGGTCCGTCGTCGGCGACGCCCTCTACGCCAAAGGCGCCGTCCACGACGCCCGCATCGCCTACGAAGAAGCCGTCGCCCTCGACGACAAAGACCTCGCCACCGCCGTCGCCTGCGCCCGCGCCCAAATCGGCGACGGCGCACCCACCGCAGGCAAAGCCCTGTTGTCCTTCGTCTTGATGAAGTCCCCCTCCGAAGAGCTCACCAGGCTCGCCACCGAATTGATGGACGCGGCCCAATGACCCTCACCATCCCGCCCCGCACCAATGTCCCCGTCGTCGCCAACACCAGCACAACCGGGGTGGGGCCGACGTCCACGTCGGTCGTGACCGCGGTGTCCACACCGGTCGCGAAGCCCATCGATGGCGTCGACACCCGATCCGGATCGCAGACGGGCGGCAGCGCCAACGTCAGCGGCGACAAACAAGTCGGCAACGTCGTCGTCCCGCTCATCAACGAGAAAGACTTGCAGCAGGCGCTGGCGGTCACGTCGCTGCTGTCGGCGTCGTCGAATCCGTCGGTGGCGGCGACGTTCACGGCGGCGGCCGATGCTGCTGCGCGCCTCGCGAAAGCCGTCTCTGTCGAGGTGCCGATCCGCTTGCAGGTGACGACGGGCAAGTCGCAGCAGGCGATGCAGAACGTCAGGCCCACCGAAATTCCCGGCATGCTGCGCGAGCAAAACGGCGTGGTGACCTTCTATCCGTCTGACGAAGCGCTCAAGCCCTTCGACGTCGACGCGGCGTCGGCGCAGCACCTGCCGAAGAACACGCTGCTGCTCGCCAAGAGCGCCAAGAAACAGATCGACATCGCGTTGCCCGATGGCAGCGTCGAGCGCGCGCCCCTCTACAACGTCGGCCAGTCGACGCTGCAGCCCGCCCGCGCGGCCTTCATCGGCGTCGTCGACAACGTCGGCGGCGAAGCCTTTGTCAGAGACCTCGTGCCGCCGCCGCGCATGCTGCCCCTCGAGCCGCGCAAAGACGGATCGCCGTGGGCCGACGGCGCCATCGTCGATGTCAGCAACGACAATGGCAGAGCGGTCGTCGGCGAAGTCAAAGCCGAAGCCAACACGCCGAAGTCGCGCACATGGATGGTGGCCGGCGCGCAGCGCCTCGACCCGACCTTCACAAAGGCCGCGCTCGACGAGGCGAAGCAGATCGAGAAGCTGGCGCCCACGTCGCTGGCCGATGCGTCGCTTGTCGACATGACAAAGATTCCGTTCTTTGCCATCGACAATGACAACAGCAAAGACATCGACCAGGCGATGCACCTCGAGAAGCGCGCCGACGGCGGCTATGTGCTGTCGTACGCGCTGGCCGACGCCGCTCATTACATCAAGCCCGGCTCGGTGCTCTTCGAGGGCGCCATGCAGCGGGGCGCGTCTTATTATCTGCCGGGTCTGTCGATTCCGATGTTGCCCGAGAACTTGTCTGAGGGCGTGATCTCATTGAACGCCCACGAAGATCACCGGGCCATGGTGTTGCAAATCCGTCTCGACAAAGACGGCAACGTCGAGGGCCAGCCGAGCGTGTTGCGCGCCAAGATCCATTCGCAAGCGCAGATCACCTACAACGGCGTGAGCGCCGAGCTCGAGGGCAGGGGCAAAGTCACCACCGACATCCACGGCAAAGCGGTGCCGCAGGCCGTCTCTGACCAGCTGAAGATCTTTGAAGAGATCGGCAGCAAGCGCATGGCCAAGGCCCGCGAGCGTGGCGTCGTCGATCCCGATCGCCGCGAGATGCAGATCGGCAGCGACCAGCACCAGTTCTTTCTCAAAGAAGCGAAGAGCGACTGCGCGAGCAAGCTCAACGCCGAGCTCTCGATCCTCGCCAACGTCGCCGGCGCGCAGCAGCTCGACGGCTCGAAGATCCCCGGCATCGAGGTGCCCGGCATCTACAAGGTGCACGCCGAGCCGAAGAAGCAGGCGATGCAGGCGCTGTGGCGGCAGGTGAAGACCATCGTCGCGAAGAACGGGTTGCCGGCGACGTGGGCCTGGCAAGACCGCAAAGAGACCGTGGCGGCATGGGTCGATCGCATCAAAAAGTTGCCCGCCGCTGGACCAGCGGGCGATCGCGAGCGCGCGCTCTCGCAGGTGCTGCAGATGACCGCGGTGCGCGTGAATGTGTCGTCGGGCTTCGACCGCAATCCGGGCAAGCACTCGGGCTTGCAGCTCGACCACTACGGACGCTTCTCGGCCCCCATGCGCGAGCAGGTCGGCGTCGTGAGCCACGCCGTGCTGTTCGCCAAAGACGCCCTCGAGCGCGCCTTTGACGCAGCGAAGTTGACGCCGGCGCAGGCGCAGGCGCTGTGGGCGCCGCTGTTGTTGGGCGCCACCGTCGACCCCAACAAGATCCCGCCAGCGCGCCGCGCGCTGGCCGCCGAAGCGCAGCAGTTGCTGACGGCGTCGCCATCGACGTTGGCGGCGCTGGCGACGTCGTTGGCGGCGAAGTCGCTCTCGATCGGCGGGCCGCTGACGCCCGAAGAGTACAAGCTGATCAACGAGGTCATGGACCGCGCCACGACGGCAGGAAACACCTCGAAGATGAAGCAAGGCCAGGTCGAAGGCGCCGGCATGAAGCTGGTCTTCGACGACATCTTCATGAGCGACCTCAACGGCAACCCGCTCGGCAACCTCAACGCGCCCAAGCGCGAAGGCACCGTGACGTCGGTGACGCCGGCCAAGGTCTACATCCAGCTGAAAGACCCCGACGTCGAGGTGCGGCTCTCGATGGATGACTTGAAGCGCAACTGCCCGGGCAGCAACTTCCACCTCGAAGACGACGGCGTCTCGCTCGTCGGTGACGGCAGCGCTGCTGCCAACGTCGCGCGCCTGCTGGTCGGCCAGAGCATCAAGGTCCAAGCCACGCACCATGACGGCGACAAACTGCACTTCGCCGTCGTCGATTGACGCTAGGCTGCGCGTGATGAGCGACGCGCCCGCCCTCGACGAGACCGAGAAAGAGACGCGGGCGCGCTCTTTCATCGACGAAGCCAAAGACGACCTCAAAGACGTCGACG
>JANNAY010000555.1:0-1574 GCA_031384945.1 Deltaproteobacteria bacterium | reverse complement strand
CGAAGCCGGCGTCGGCGCCGCCGCAGCCAAAGGCGTCGTCGTGGCCGGCGACCGCATCCTGTCGGGCTGGTTGTTGGCTCCGTTGTCGCGCTGGTTGCAGCGTCGTCCGCGCCGCCGTCTGCGTCTGCCGTCGACGTCGTCGCTGGCGCCGTTGCCGCACGGACTGTGGAGCGCTGCCGCCCCCGCCAACGCTCACGACAACGCCGGCGCCAGCAACGTCGTCGACGTCGAGGAGACACCGCCGACGACGACGGCGCTGCGGACGCCCGACGATCAGCGCGAGGCCGTCGAGCTGGTGCGGCGGGTCCAACGCGCGCTGCGAAACGGGACGCCCCTCGATCGCATCGCGGTGTTGGTGCCCGATGCGTCGACGACGCCGGCGTTGTCGCGGGCGTTCTTGCGCGCCGAAATTCCGGCGACGTTTTTGGTGGCGCGCCCGTGGCGCACGCTGCCCGTCGCTGGCTGGCTGCAGCTCGTCGTCGACGTCATCGCCGGCGACGACAGCGCTGCATCGCTGGCCGCCCTGCTCTTGCATCCGTGCACCAACGTCGTCGGCCTCGGCGGCGCCGCAGCCAAGGCCCGCGCCGAGGGCGACGCCATCTACGTCGGGCGCACGCGTTTCCGCACGCTGCTCGGCCGGGGCAAAGACGTCCGCGGCGCCGGCCTGCTCGCCGAGGTGCTCGCGCTGTCGGCGCACGAAGACGAGCCGCGCGAGGGCGATGTCAGCTTCGTCGCCGTCGCTGACGCGCAGGCGCAGGCGCAGGCGCGGATGGTCTGGCGCAAGACGGCGCGCAGAAACCTGGTGGCGCTGTTGCAGCAGCTCGACACGTTGATCGTCGAAGCGCGCGTGAGCCGCGGCGTCGGCGCGCACGCCCGCGCCCTCGTCGACCTCGTCGCCCGCTGCGCCCGCAAGAGCGCCGGACGCTCGCGGCTGCTGGGCGCGCTCTTGCCGCTGGTCGCCGACACCGCAGGCGGCAACGTGGGCACCCTTGCAGGGCACGCGAGCCAGGCGGACCACGCGATCTCGCCGCAGCAGTTCGCCGAAGAGATCACGGTGCTGCTCGACGGCAACGCGCCGCTCGAGCCGCTGCGTGACGCCGCCGTACGGGTGATGGCCCCGCTGCAAGCGCTCGGCGGATCGTTCGACCTCGTGCTCGCGGCTGGCGTCGTCGACGGCCGCTTGCCAGCCACCCCGCGCGAAGACGCCGTCTTGCCCGACCGCCTGTTGTCGCGGCTCGGACTCGATCACCTGCTCGTTTCGACAACACACGAACTGAAAGAACGTTGGCGGTTCGCTGCGCTGTCGTCGTGCGCGCGCCAAGAGCTTGTCGTCTCGCTGCCGGCCGAAGAGTTCGACAGCGGACGCCCCACCGTGCCGTCGCCCTTTGTGCGCGCGCTCTTCACCGACGCCCAGATCGAGCGCCAGGTTTCGCGCGCGTGGCGGTGGCGCGACGACCTCAACGAGCCCCTCGGCGCTGGCGAACGCGCCGCCGCGGGCGGCAACGACTGCAGCAGCGACGGCACGCGAGAGACCGGCACGCGAGAGACCGGCACGCGAGAGACCGGCACGCGAG
>JANNAY010000554.1:0-7827 GCA_031384945.1 Deltaproteobacteria bacterium | reverse complement strand
CGTCGACGTCTTTGCCGGTGGCGCCTTCCCAGGCCGCTTTGACGTCTTGTTCGCGGACGACGGGGGCGCGGCCCTTCTGCGCCGCGCTCTCCATCTCGGCGGCGACGGTCTGCAAGACCGCGCGGCGGGCGTTCTCTTCGGCCGCGCTCTTCTTCGCCGACGACGCCCGAAAGGCACGCCACAGCGGCAGGGCAAAGAGGATCGCCGAGAAGATCAGCGGGATGACGCCGAGGACGATGGCCGGTCCGTCGTAGGCCAGCTCGGGCAAGGGGATGCGCGAGCGCGACTGCGCGATGAGATGGAACACGCGCTCGATGGTGAGGTTCGCGTTGAGCGCGATGAACGAGGCGACGAGGTTGAAGGCGTTGATGGCGCCGACCATGAAGTTCGTCGACGACGGGTTGCCGGTCACCGCCGGCGCTTTCACCTTGTCGCGCCACACGGGCTCGGGCGCAGCCTCGGCCGTGTGACCCGCGGTCTTTCGCAGCGAGGCGAAGCGGTAGGTGATGGCGCCGTCGTCGCTGACGTCGACGTCGCCGTCGTAGTCGAGCAACAGCTTGGCGAGCAGCGGGTCGGCCTCTTCGCGCGGCAGGCCCGTGATCTTCAGGACGTCGAGCAGGCCGATGCGCCCCGCGTTCAGGCGAATCTGCGCCACGAGCTTGCGCTGCATCTCTTGCGGGTCTTGCTTCTCGGGCTCGGGGCCGAAGACGAAGCGGTTGACCTTCTCGTAAAACGGGACGTCTTTGTCGTCGGCGCCGTCGTCGTCGTCGTCGACCTCGACGAGCTGGCCGAAGCGGCGCACCATGCGCTTGCCGCCGTGCGACACCGATCGGCGCGACTCGCGGCGTTCCCAGCGGCCCTGGGCCACCGGCGAGAACGGGTGAAACGTCCAGAACAACGCCTCGCTGATGACGCGCAAGAGCACGTAGAGCATCGTGCCGCCGCCGCCGCCGCGGTCGTCGCTGCGTCCTGAGAACATCATGGCGAGGGCGATGGCGAGAAACACCGCGGCGTACCCGATCATCACGATCGAGACCCAGGCGCGGACGACGAATTTGCCGACGCCGCGGACGAAGCCTGAGACCTTGTCGACGGTGCGCTTCCACCACGGCTGCTTGGTCAGCGGCAGCGAGAAGCCGTAGGGAAACTTGAAGAGCAGCTCGCCTTGATCGGTCGCCGACAGCGTGCCGCGGTACTTCGTCGACAAGAAGTGCAGCCCGCGCTCGGCGTCGCGCAGGGGCAAGCCTGACCTGGCCGCGGCATCGGCGATCGTCAGCTCGGCCTTCTTCGAGAGGCCCTTGAGGGCGCCTTCGAGGATGGCGGCGGCGGCGGCAGGCTCCTGGTTGATCGCGCGTTCGGACATCGAGGACACAGGTACGCACGACGCGGCGCTCCGTCGAGACACGATCGGACCAACGATCGAAAACTCCGCGTTGGGACGGCTTGCCAAGCGCCCCGTTGGGGTAGAGCAGTGGCACCAGCAGCTGCCGTTTTCGCCCGCAGGAGAGCCCCATGCGCACCCCCGACCACGCCATCGACCCCCTGATCCTCCGTCGCCACTCGCCGCGCGCGATGTCGGGGGCGCCGCTGCCGCAAGAAGAGCTCGACAGGTTGTTCGAGGCCGCCCGCTGGGCTCCCTCGTCGGGAAACATGCAGCCGTGGCGCTTCGTCGTCGCCCGCCGCGACACGCCGGCCTTCACCGACTTCCACAACCTGCTGATGGGCTTCAACCAGGACTGGACGGCCCGCGCCGCCGCCCTCGTCGTCGTCTGCGGCCAGACCCAGCGCGTGGCCCACGACGGCAGCGTCAAGCCCGCCCGCCTCTACGCCTTTGACACCGGCGCCGCCTGGATGGCCCTCGCGCTGCAGGGCACCGCCCAGGGACTCGTCGTCCACGCGATGGAGGGCTTCGACAACATCAAAGCCAAAGACGTCGTCAAAGCCCCCGAAGGCATCGACGTCCTCTGCATGGTCGCCATCGGCCTCCCCGGCGACCCGGCCCTGTTGCCAGAGGACAAGCGCAAGGGCGAGGCTCCCAACGCCCGCGAGCCCATCACCAAGCACGTCCTCATGAACCACTTCTGACGTCGTCGCCTCCTCCGAAATGGCGCGGGGCTCCGCCCCGTCGTCCACGGGCGAGCCCGACGCTGCGGAAGCGCTGAGTCGCTCTTCGTCGCCCGCTCCACAGACCTCACCCTCGCTTCGCTCGACCTCTCCACGGACGCTCGCAAAGCCTCGCTGTGGAGAGGTGAAATCAGGATGCCGAGACCGCCGTTTTCAGTGTGCTGCGCGGTGGCCGAGATGTGCTCGTTGTCGTCGAGGCTGCAACAACGACGACGTGCTTCATTGCGCAATCAAGATGAGGCTAAAATTTCATCTTGTCGCGCGCGGCGCCCGCAGACCTCGCACGCAGTTGTCACAAGGCGTGTTGGGCAGCGTGACCGCGAGCTCGCCCACGACCCACGCAATCTCCTGCGTCCTGATTTCACCTCTCCACAGCGAGGCTCTGCGAGCGGCCGTGGAGAGGTCGAGCGAAGCGAGGGTGAGGTCTGCAGGCCGGGCGACGAGAAGCTCAATCCCGGTCAACCGGGCAGAGCCCCGCGCTATTTCGGAGGTGGCGGCGCGTGCGAGGATGACGACGTGGTCCGCTGGTTCTCTGCTTCCGTCGCCGCTGCGGTCTTCGTCGTCGGCGCCTGCTTCTTCTCCGGCGCCTTTGCCGTCTTCGCCGAATTCCTCTGCGCGTTCGGCGCCGCCGTCGTCGTGCCCCTCGCGCTCGTCGCCGGTGGACCGAGCGAGACAGAGCAGCGGACCCCGCTCGAGCGCCTCTCGCTGATCGTGGTGCCCGTCGGCGGGATGAGCGCGCTGGCATCGCTGACGCTGCCGGCGTCGACGACGGCGATGGCGCTGGCGCTGCCGTGGCTGGCGGCGACGTCGACGATGGCTTTGGCGGCGCTGCAACGAATTCTGCGCCGCGGCGTTCGACCCTTGAGCGAATTCGCCGTCGATGCCGGCCACGTCTACGTCGTCGTCGGCGCCATCTGGCTCACAGCCAACCGCGGCGCGCACTCCGTCATGGGATTTCAAGAGCCGGTGGTGCTCTACACGGCGACGCACTTTCACTTCGCGGGCTGCGCCGCCCCCGTCGTCGCCGGCCTCGTCTTGCGGCTGTTCGAAGCGCAGCGCGGCCGCGCGAGCCCGCTTTTGCGAAGCGGCGTCGTCGTCGTCATCGGCGGCATCCCGCTGGTCGCCGCGGGCATCGTCTTCACGCACGCGTTGGAGCTTCCCGCGGCGGTGTTGCTCGCGCTGGCGATGTTGATCGTGATGGGCGCCCTCGTCGCCGCCGGTGTTCGTCGTCTGCGCGGCGATGACGGCGGCGGGGCCGGCGCGCGCGCGAGCGGCCTGCTGCTCGTCGTCGCCGGCCTGTGCCTCGTGCTCTCGATGTCGCTCGTCGTCGTCTTTGCCGCCACAGGATCGGTGACGCGCGACGCCGCTGCGCCCCTCGTGCCCTACGAGTGGATGGTGCGCTTGCACGGCGGCGCCAACGCCATCGGGTTCGCCTTCTGCGCCCTCGTCGCCTTGGTGTGGCAGCCAGCACCACGACGTCGCCACCGCGGCGGCAGCTTCCCCGACGTCTTCTTCGGCGGCCACGTCGGCGTCGACGTCTTCGACCGCCACCACCGCCTCGCAGAGCGCGTCGACGAGCGCGTCGTCGTCGGACAGCTCGGGCGCCTCGAAGAATTCGAGAGCGACACCTTCAACGCCGCCCCCATCGATCGACGGGTGCGCGACTTCTACGAGCGCACCGCCGACTACGCGCTGCGCGTGACGCCGCAGTGGGCGTTCCCGTTCTCGGTCGTCGCCCCCGTCGTCGTCGCGGTCGCCAAACACGTCGTTGGCAACTGCGTCTTGCCGCTGCGGGCCGAGCGCGAAGAGACCGTGCGCACGCGCTTGTTTGCCCTGCGCGACGACGGACGACAGCACGTGCGTGGCTACGTGCGCAGCGTCGACGGCGCCGCCAACTTCGTCGCCGCCTACGCCACCCACACGCGCAGCGCAGTCGACGCCGAGGGCAAGCACGAGGGCGAGCCCGCACACACATGGCTCTCGGTGGGACTGCCGCTGCCGTGGTCGTGGCTGGTGGCGGTGCTGCGCTTCGAGAACGTCGGTGCAGAACGAGGTGCCGGCGGGCTTGCGGTCACGTCACATCCCCGCAGCGACGCCGACGTCGACGACGAAGGCCTGTTCTTCGTCTGCCGCTTTGGCGTCGTGCGCTTGCCCTTGAACGAGCGCATCGAGGTCTTCGTCGGCGACGACGGCAACGCGGCCGCGATCCATGTCACGCGGCTCTGCGGGATCCGCGTGTGCACGCTGCGCTACCGCCTGCTGTCGTCGACGACGCCGGCGCAGACGTAACGCACGTCACAGGCGTTCGAATCACGGCCGAGGGCCCACCGTCATGGGCCACCTTCGGAGATTCCCCATGCAACGCGCCCTTTGGTGGACCGCCCTCGTCGTCGTCGGCGCCGCCCTCGCCGCCTCAACCGCCTGCTCGGGCCTGAAGACGTCGCAGGGCGCCACGGTGGCCCTCGACGCCGACGTCGACGACGGCCTCGGCGGCACCGGCATCGAGAGCGGCGACGTCAGAGCCGCCGCCGACGACATCGCCCGCGCCCTCGCCCACGACTTGAAGTCGTCGTCGTCGGTGAGCACCCGCGCGCGCGTGGCCGTGCTGCCCGTCGTCAACCGCACGCGCTTTCGCATCGACCCCGCGCTCGTGCAGAACGAGCTGATTCACGATCTGTCGACGCAGTCGAAGCGGCGCTTCTCGCTGGTCGCCGTGCGCGGCGCCAACACGTCTGCCACCGCGAACGCCGTGCTGAAGACCGAGCTGCGCTCGCTGACCAAAGACAACGGCGCCGTCACCTCTGACTTCGTGCAGTACGCATTCACCCTCGAGACCCACGAGGGCGAAGTGCTTTGGTCGGGCATGTACCAGACCAAGCGCGCGTCGTCGGTTGACGTCATCTACCAGTGAACTGTCGGAGCATGCTGTGAAATTGGTCCTCGGACTTGGTCTTTTGTGTGTGAGTGTTTCGGCGATGTCGTGCGTGGGCTTGAAAGAGCTGCGCATGGGCTCTGAAGAGGTCGTCGAAGCCCGCGTCGTCGAACGCACCAGCAGCGTCGATGGCGGCGTCGTCGAAGTCCGCTGCGGCATGGGCGAGGTCTGCGCCGAGGTCAAAGTCATTCATGTGCAGCGCACCAAAGGCGGCGGCCCGGTCGCCGTCACGCTGCAGAACCGCACGCAAGACGATGTCGCCGTGCAGATCGCCCTCGAGTCGTTCGACACCGGCGGGCGCCGCACCGACCGCAGCTCGTTTCACGATGTGATCCTCGCGCCGCGCGGTGAGCAGGTGCTCGAGCTCGTCAGCGACGTCGACATCGACGACACCCTCATCGTTCACCTGCGCGCGCGCAGCAGCTGAGATGTTGGCGCTCGCCTTTGTCCTGGCCGCGGCGACGACGGATCCGACGCTGTTTGACGTCGAGCGCGCGTTTCAACTGCTGCACGATCCCAAGCAACACGCGCGGGCGCGGGCGGCGTTGGTGCGGGCGACCGCGCGCTTCGACGACCAGTCTCTCGACGGCAGCGACCTCGAGAAAGCCTTCGCCAGCGACGTGCACAAGCCATGGCGCGGGCGCCCCCACGAGCGCGTGCTCGCCCACGTCGTGCTCGCCGCCCTCGAGATGGAGCGCGGGCGCTGCGATCTCGCGCTGCCGTCGTTGAAGTCCGCCGCGTTCTACGACGCCAAAGCCAACGCTGGCGACGACACCGACGCTGTGGTCGTGCACGCGCTGACGCTGCGCTGCCTGCGCGAGCTCGGCGACGCGGCCGACGACGCCGCTGCCCAAGACGCCGCCAAACACCTCGCCGACGACGTCAAAGCCATCGTGCTCGATCCGCAAGCGCGGCTCGTGCTCGAAGGACGCGGCCCCACGGTCGAACGCAGAGGCGCACAAGGCGAAGACGTCGTCGTCGTCGCCCGCAGCGCCAACGACGGCGTCAACGACGACAAAGACGACGAAGACGACGAACCCGCGGTGATTCGCCTGGGGATGCGCGCGGCCCGCGGTGCGTTCGACCTGCGCGGCGGCGTCGTGGTTTGGGACTCACTGCAGCAGGCGACGACGGTGTCGGGGCGCCCGTTCTCGAAGGTGCTCGCCGAGCGGGCGCGCTTCAAGAGCAACAACCAGAGCGCAGCCCAGCAGAACCTCGCGGCCTCGCAGTCGCAGCTGCGCGGCGGTGACGTCGTCAAAGCCGCCGGCAACTTCGGCTTCGGCGCCGGCTTCGCCGCCCTCGCCGCCGCCACCGACGCCCGCGCCGACGACCGCTGCGTCGACGCGCTTCCCGGAACGCTGCGTCTGGTCGCGCCCTCGGTTGTCCGTGCCGCTGCGCCAAAACGTGCAACGACCGCACACCGCTGAGCAGGAACTGCCCGTGACGCCGTGCTTCATGTGTCCGGTCGATTGCGGGAAATGACGCGGGGCCGGCCGTCGTCGACACTTTGCGCATGATCAAACACGCGTTGCTGTTGGTCTCGGTCGCGGTGTCGACGTCAGCGTGCTGCGGCTCGGGCGGCGAAGAGCTGCCCATCGAGTCGGCGTCGTTGAGCGGTTGGAGCGAGGCGGGCTTCGCGGTCATCGGCGGCTACGCCGGCGGCTCGGCGACGCTGACGACGACCGACAGCGCTGGCCAGAGCAAGAGCACCGGCGTCGACATGGGCGGACCGATCTTTGGCTTTGTCTTCGACATGCACGCGACGCCCGACAAAGACAGCGACCTCGGCGGCTGCGGCGACGCGTCGCTCACCGTTCCCGACGGCGGCGTCAGCGAGGACGAACTCTTTCAGCTCTACACCGGTGAGGGCACCGACGTCGGCATGATCCTCGGCTACAGCGAGCACGACCTCGAGAACGACGCCGGTGTGCGCTTCAAGACCGCCGGCGTCAGCGTCGGCATGGGCGTCTTTGTCGGCTTCGAGTGGATGGGGCTGTCGAAAAACTGATGGCGACGAGGCTCCGAGGGTGACGCGCCCGGAACGTCGCGTCAGCGGCGTCACCGGGCGAGGAACCCTTGGAGTGTCGCGCCCGCGAGCGCAGCGAGGCGCAATACCGGCCGCCTGCGAAGGGACAAAACTGTGAGAGAACGCCTGCCATGCGCGTGGCTCTCTCTCTCGTTCTGTTGTCGGCGTGTGCGTCGACGCCTGCTCCGACGCCGTCTGCGCCGAAGACGGTGACGCCGTCGTTGGCGCCAGCGCCCGCGCCTGTGTTGGCGTCGACGCCGACGTTGCCGCCGCCTTCTTCGCCGGCGGTCTTGATCAAGGGCGGGCGCGTGATGACGGCCGCCGGACCCATCTACGACGGCGGCCACGTCTTGCTCGTCAACGGCCGCATCGCTGACGTCGGACCGGGCGACGGCAGCGCCCCCGCCGGCGCCGTCGTCGTCGACGCCAAAGGCAAGACCATCACCCCCGGCCTCATCGACACCCACAGCCACATGGGCGTCTACCCAACCCCCGGTACCGACGGAAACGACGACGGCAACGAGGTCGGCGCGCCGAAGACGCCCGAGGTGTGGAGTGAGCACAGCTTCTGGCCCGAAGACGCCTCGCTGCCGCGCGCGTTGCAGAAGGGCATCACCACGATTCAAGTGTTGCCGGGCTCGGCCAACTTGATCGGCGGGCGCGCGAGCACCTTCAAGCTCGGCCGCGTGGGCGCGGTGACGTCGACGTCGGCGCGGGCGCTGCGCTTTCCCGGCGCGCCGCAGGG
>JANNAY010000526.1:0-7749 GCA_031384945.1 Deltaproteobacteria bacterium | reverse complement strand
ACGGCGTCTTGTTCGTCCTCGACCGCGTCAACGGGCGGCTCATCGCCTGGCGGCCTCGATAGCGAGCAGCATGGCGCTCCGGCCGCGCCCACCATCCTCGTCGGCGAGCACCTCAGCCGGCCACGCGTTTGTGTTGTGCTGCGCACGGCCGACGAGCGCAGGGCGCTGTCGCATCACGTCGCGAGCCGGCTCACCGGGCGAGGCCGGTGGCTCGCCCTCGAGGTGCGCGCGCACTGTGCATCGCTCCCCCGTAGCGAACGACTGCCGGATTGCACCTCTCCAGAGCGAGGCTTTGCGAGCGCCCGCGGCCCGCGTTCGCGAATCGGCCTGGAGAGGTCCGAGCGCAGCGAGGGGTGAGGTCTGCGGGGCGGTCCACGCCGGACTACTTCGGCTGCGTCTCCGGCCCCAACGTCGACGCCCCCGTCACGGAAGAAGACGTCGCCGACGGACACGGCAACGACGCCAACAACAGCGCCGTCACCGCCACCGTCGCCCGCAAATACGGATCGTGCACGGCGATGTCTTTCAGCTCGAGGCGGCCGATCTCGACGCGCGTGCACAGCGCGGGGACGCCGTCGACGACGACCTTGTCCATCGACAGGCCGTCGATCAGCTTCTGCTTCACCGCCGCCATGCGCGCCGACAGGTCGAGGCGCAGGGCCTTCTTCACGGCGACGGTGAGCTCTTGCTCTTTCATGGCGATGGCGGCCTTCAAGAGAATCTGCTCGGTCTCGAGGGTCGGCTTCAGGTCAGGAAACTCGAGGAAGTTGTCGCGCACAGTGGGTCGCCCGGTGAGAAACAAATCACCATCGACATCGATGCGCACGCCCTTCTCGACAAACCCACCAATCCGCACGGCGACGACGACGTCACCGGCAGACGACGTGATGCGGGGATCGGTGATGTACAGACCCGGATTGTCGGTCGAGAAGAACAATTTACCGTCCGGAAACGCCTGCATCATCGCCTTCTGCAGTTCCGGATAGCCGGCGGCGACCGGCACCTCGAGGCGAAAGGGTCCGCCCTCGATGCCCGACGAATTGCGCAGCGGCGGCAACGGCGGCGACATCGACGGCGCAGGCGTCGACGGGTCGAGGGTGACGAATTTTCCGTCGTTGCCGCGCACCGTGCACGGCATCGTCAACGACGGCGCCACCGTCAGCGCGAGCTCTTTCTCGAGGCCGTCGGCGAGGATCGAGGGGCCGGCTTCGAGGCCCCTGACGTCGAGGTTGAAGCAGGCCGACGCCGGACCGAGCGGCACGAACATCGGCGCGTTCATCTTTTCGTTGAGCGTGCTGAAGGTCGGCGCGAGATCGACAACCAGGGTTGTGAGCTTCTCTTGCAGCGTCTTTTCGACGTGCTGCACGAGACCGGCGCCGTACTCGGCCATCTTGATGCGCTTGTCGTCGCTGGTGACCTTCACCTTCACGGCCTGCAGCACGAGCTTGTGCTGTGCGGTGAGCACCGGCTGCACATCGGCCACCACCTTCATGGCGATCTGCAGCGCGGTGCCGGGCACTTCGACGTCGGCGGTCACGTCGGTGGTGGCCGTCATGCTCTTGCGCGCGTCGTCAAAGGCGAGGGCGAAGGGCGTGCGCGTCCACGACCACGTGCGCGCGCCGAGCAGCGCGTAGTTGCCGGTGTCGCGCACGGGCACGAGCGCGTCGAGCAGCGCCTGCAGTCCCTCGCGCGTCAACGTCAGGTGCATCGTCGGGCGCTGCAGCGGCGGATCGGCCAACGGCGGCGACGGCTGCGGCACCGGACCCTTCGGGTAGAGCGACTCTTTCTGCGCCGGCGTCATCGTCTCCGCCGGCGTCGGCGGCGTCGTGCCACAGCTCGCGAAGACGACGACGGAAGCAGCGGCGATCCAGAAACGTTGCATAGGGCGGAAATCATCCATGGCCGGCGAAAAGTCCAGCCGTGGGTGCTAACGCCGAGGGTGTGAGTGACGACGAGAAGAACAAGATGAAGGCTGAGAAGGTGGCGAAGAAGCCGGCCGAGAAGCCGCCTGAGAAGCCGGGGCCGAAGCCCGAGGCGCCGACCAGCAACCGCTTCGCGCGCTTCGCCAAGATCTCGTCGCTCACGGCGGGGGTCGCCGCGCGCACCTTCGGCAACAAGGTGGCGGGCGCTTTTCGCGACGAAGAGTCGAAAGAGAAGGCCGAGAAAGAGTCGCAGAAGAAGTCGGCCACGCAGATCACGAAGACGCTGGGGCAGTTGAAGGGCGCGGCCATGAAGGTCGGCCAGATGATCGCCACCGATCCCGAGCTGTTGCCCAAAGAGATGGTCGAAGAGCTGCAGTCGCTGCAGCACTCGGCGCCGCCGATGCCCTTCGACGTCGTCAAAGGCGTCGTCGAAGCCGCCCTCGGCACATCCTTAGAAGACGTCTTTGCCGACTTCAGCGTCGAACCCATCGGCGCTGCCTCGATCGGACAGGTGCACAAAGCGACGCTGAAAGCGCCCACAGGCGGCGTCACCGTCGTCGCCGTCAAGGTGCAGTACCCGGGCATCGCCGACACCATCGCGTCTGACATGAAGAACCTCGGCAGCCTGCTCGTGCTCGCGCGCGCCAGCGTGCCGAAAGAGCGCGTCGACACCTACCTCGCCGAGGTCACCGCGGTGATCCAGGCCGAGAGCGATTACCTCAAAGAGGCCGACAATCTTGAGCGGTTCCACACCATCCTGAAACCGCTCAAAGGTGTGCGCATCCCGATCCCGGTCCACGAGCTGTGTCGCCAGAACGTCTTGGTGATGGAGTTCTTGAACGGCCAGAAGATCGAGCCCTGGCTCGAGACCGCGCCGCAAGAGGCGAAGTCAGAGATGGGCAAGCGCCTTCTCGAGGTGTTCTTGCAGACCATCCACCGGCACCACGTGCTGCACGCCGACCCCCACCCGGGCAACTTTCTGGTGATGGTCGACGAGCCCGCGGTCGACGGCGCGCCGCCCCTCGGCATGCTCGACCTCGGCTGCATCCGCGACTATCCGATGCAGTTTTGCGACGACCTCATCGGCCTTCTCATTGGACTGTGGAAGCACGACATCGACGAGCTGAAGGCCAGCTGGCAGCGGCTGAATTTCATCGACGACGGCGTCGACCCCGACGACGTCTACGAGTGGTGTCAGCTGATCCTCGCGCCCATGTTGAAGAACCAGGTCTGGGACTTCGGCAACTGGAAGATCCAGGACGAGGCCATGAAGTTCTTGCTCGCGCACCCGAAGATGAAGAACTGGGCGCCCCCCAAAGAGGTGCTCTTCTACATGCGCACGTTGGTGGGCCTGCGTGGACTGCTCAACAAGACCGGCGTCCAGCTCAACACCTACAACATGAGCCGCGCGATGGCCGAAGAGCGCGGCCTGCTCAAGCCGCGCCCCGCCAAGGCCTGAGCCTCAGTCTGCGCGCGGAATCCAGACGAACGCCGGCACAACACCGACAGGATTCGTCTCGATCGTGGCGAGCTCGTCGCCGGCGCGGCAGGCGTCGAATTCGTAGCCGCCGACGCTGATGGCGCCGGCGTCGTTGGTGAAGGCCGCGTCTTCGCTGACGACGTAGGCGACGGAGCCGACGCAGTCGCAGCCGCCGGCGTTGGCGCCGATGCCGTTGACGCAGGTGGCAGGGTCGGTGGCGAAGTCGTCGAAGCTGGCGCAGCTGAATTTGCCGAGGCACAACGCCGGCACGCCAAACCCAGTCTGGATCGCGCCGTCGATGTCGACGACGAGGCCGGCGTTGAAGGCCATGTCGGCCTGTCCTGACCACGACGACAGCCCAAACACCGTCTCGGGACACGCATCGACAATCCCGGGATCGCGCAGCTGCGGCACGCAGGCGGTGTCGACGGTCCAGTTGCCGTCGACGACGCTCTCGCAGGCGTCGACGCCGCAGCCGACGTCGCCTTCTCCTTCGCCTTCGCCTTCTCCTTCTCCTTCGCCTTCGCCTTCGCCTTCGCCTTCTCCTTCTCCTTCTCCTTCTCCTTCTCCTTCTCCTTCGCCTTCTCCTTCTTCGCCTTCTCCCTCGCCGTCGACGGGCTCTTTGTCGCTGCCGAGCTCTTGCGAACAGTCACAACGAGAGAGGGCCACGACGGCGCCCAACGAGAGAACGAGAAAAGGAATGCGCATGGTGTGACCCCATAGCCCGGCTCCCCCACGGAGCCCAGCAGGCCAAGGCTAACGCGGCCGCTCAGCGCGAGGCGGGGCGGACAACGCGGAAGTCGCGCAGGTCATCGACGAGGGGCATCGCCCGCACCGGCGCAGCCAACGCCCGCACCGGAATCCAGTATGTCGGATAGTGCGCGACCATCAGGGTGCAACCATACATTGAAGGAGGCGACGCCGCACCCGACAACCGCTTGTCCCTCGCCCTGGTGCCGCCGGGTTTCAATGTGTCTTCGAGGGCAAAGCCGTGAAAGTTTCGGTTGTAGCTGTCGACGACGAATTTGCGGCCGGCGTCGTCGACAGCGAGGGCGACAGCGTGGTCTTCGGGGCGCCCACCCTGGGTCGCCTGGCAGTAGAGATATTCGCTGTCGATGTTGGCTTCGAGCAGGGCCAAATGAGTGAGCAGCGCGTTCTCTCGACACACACCAGCGCCGCCCGTCAGGTAGTCACCCAGCGTGATGTTGATGCGCTGGTTGCGGTGCTCGCTCAACAGCTTGAGGTAGGCCGGAGCGTCGTACGCGCCATCGGTCAGCGTCTTCTGCACGAGGGCGACGACGCCTTGCACGCGGTCCGCCCAGTCTTTGCCGCGCAGCCCGCGCGCCGACGCGAGCAGCGCGGCGAGGCGCTTGTGCTGCAGGTCGATGACGTAGTTCGGCTGCAGCCCGCCGAAGTCGACGCTGCCCTCGACGACGGAGCCGTGGTTCAACCGCACCGCCCGACCGCTGACCTGCTTGTAGACAACGCGCTTGTCGCGCGGATCGTTGGTCTCGAGCTCACCAAGAGTCCGCGGCGGCGGCGTCTGCCGCAGCTGATGGAGGCGCCCATCCCGCTGCAACGATCCCGTCTCAAACAACCCCGCCTGCGTTAGCGCCGGCGCCGTCGTCCCAGCCGTCGTCGCAGCCGTCGTCGTCGTCGCACGAGACGAAGACAAAGAAGAAACCCCCTTCTCTTCGTCCGGCGCCCGGGGTGCAGGCGACGTCCAAAAGAGAAAGGGGTTCCAGAAGACGGGCACGGCGAGCGCTCAGCTCTTGGCCATGGCGACGATGTCGGGACCGCCGCCGCTTCTGTGCAGCTCGTCGAAGTACTCGTTGGGATCGATGCGGACGATGGCGCCCTGCGGACAGTTGTACACACAATTGGGCGCTTCGTAGCCGCGACAAATGTCGCACTTCGACGCCTTTCGCTGCGGCTTCGCTGCCTTCTTGTCGCCGACGACGACCATCGAAATATTACCGAACTCGCAGGCCTTGGCGCAGCCGCCGCAGCCGACGCAGTGGTCTTTGATGTAGACCTCGCCCTCTTTGTCGCGGGCGATGCTGCCGACGGGGCAGGGGGCCATGCAGTCGGGCGTGCGGCAGTGCAGGCACGAGTTCGGAAAGAACAGGTGCTGCAGCTGCTTCGTCGTCTTCTCGCGCCGCGTGAGTTTTTTGCCGCGGCGGATGAGGCGCGAATAACCATCGTGCAAATCCGTGCAGGCCTGCACGCAATTGCCACAACGAACACACAGGTCCATGTCGATGATCAAGGCCGAGCGGGCCTGGGCGACGCCGAGGCCAATCAGGTCGGCGGCGAACATCATGCCGGTCTTCGACGAGGCGCCGCCGGTGGCGGTGGCCGCGCGGGCGTCGAGGTCGTAGCGGCGGTAGGCCTGAATGACCTGCGGGTAGCGCTGGTACAGACCGGCGAAGACCGAGCGCGGGATCTCGATGACCTCGACAGGCTCCATCGCCGTCACTGTCGCCGAGCGGGGACGGCCGTCGACGAGCTCGAGGTCGCCGAAGAAGTCTTTGTCGCGCAGGTAGGCGAGGATGCTCTCGCTCTCGCCCTCCATCCGCCACGCTTTCAAGAAGCCCTGGCGCACCAGGTAGAACGCCGTCGCCGGCGCGCCCTGCTTGTAAATCTCGGTCATGGCCTCGAAGCGGTTCAGCTTCGCCGTGTCGACCATGAGCTTCTTGTCGACGTCGCTGATGTCGCGCAGAAACTCGTTGTCGCGGATGAACTTCTCGATCGTGCGCTTGGCGTAAGACTCGTCGAGCATCTTCTTCAGTTGCCCGGTTTTGTCCTCTTTCAGCATGCGATCAAAAGGACCCTTGTAGATCTCGAGCACCTGGCAATTGGGTGTCAGTGCCTTCACCGACGCCGTGCGCATGCCGCGGCCGATCATGGCGAGCTCGCCGAAGTACGCGCCGCGCTGGATGGTCGCGACCTGCACGGTGGTGCCCTGATCGTTCCACACTTCGACGGCGAAAGTTCCGTTCAACACCACATAAAAGGTGTCGCCGAATTCGCCCTCACGAATGACATAGTCGCCGACCGGCAAATCCACCAACGATGCCGGCTGCTCCGCCTGCGGAATCTTGCCCATGATGAGCTTGTCGCGGATGACCTGGTCGGGAAGCATCGCGAGGAACGGGATCTGCTTGAGCAGCGGAGTCCACTCGTCGGCCATTTGGGCTGTCATCGGGTCGCCTCTTCGTGTTCGCGGAACGGACGACCATAACCAGTTGTCGTCGTCGACGAAAGTCGCGCGGCGGATGTCTCCTCGACGTCGTACACGCGTCCGCGCCCATCGTTCGCGAGCAGCATGGCGCTCCGGCCGCGGCCAGCGTTCTCGTCTTCGAGCATCTCGACCGGCCTCAATTCTTCATTGGCACTGCGTGCGGCCTGTGAGGGCAGCCAGGCAGCAGTGAAAGCGCGACTTGGGCCTTCACCAGCGACGAGGCAGGGACAAAAAAAGAGAGGCACCCTGCGGCGCCTCTCTGTCTCACGAACCGCGGCGCGGGATCGTTATTGTTGTTTGGCGGTGTGGCAGCGCGAGCAGGTCTGCTCGAAGCGGTGGCACGTCAAACAGGCGCCGAGCTCGAGGCGACCACGCGAGCCGTGCAGGCCCTTCTCGACCCACACGTTCAGGGGGAAGTGGCTCTTGGGAATCTCGCGGTGGCAAGACTCGCAGCGCTCGGCGCGGTGGCAGGTGGTGCAGCGAGCGGGGTCGACCTGGGCCTGACGGCCGTGGACGCGGTCGCGGAAGCCAGCGGTGTGGTCGCGGGGCTTCATGGTGGCGTGGCAGGTCTCGCAGCGGTTGCCGTCGTTGGGGTCGACGCCGGTGTGGCACGAGGCGCACATGGGCGCGTTCTCGCGGGCGGCGGTCTCATGGTGCCGACGGAAGAACGCCGTGTGATCGAGGGGCTTGGCCGTCATGATCATCTCGTTCTGCGGCATGTAGCCTTGGCGGTGGTGCAAGTGGCAGTCGGCGCAGCGCTCGGGGGGCTGAAGGCCCACGGCGTTGGCCTGACGGTGGCACTCCATGCAGCCCTGCATGCCGACCTTCGAGATCGCTTCTTTTGTCTCGGCCTCGTAGGCGTCGGCGTGGCAGGCGCGGCAATCGATGCTCGGGCCGTTGCCGCCGGGGACGCCGCCGGGGCTGAAGGTCGCGTGCGTCATGTGGCTGAAGAACACGTCGCCGACGCGGCCGAAGGGGCGAATCATGTGGTTGCGCAGGTAGCGCGAGCGCTCGGGCGACAGCGGCTCTTCTTCGACGGTGCCGTGGCAAACCGTGCACGAGAGGCCCGCCGGGTCGCCAGCAACGTAGGGGGGGATCGAGCC
>JANNAY010001553.1:0-5120 GCA_031384945.1 Deltaproteobacteria bacterium | reverse complement strand
CTTCGCCTTCGCCTTCGCCTTCGCCTGCTTCGCCATCGCCTTCGCCTTCGCCTTCGCCTTCGCCTTCGCCTTCTCCTTCCTCGCCTTCTCCTTCTCCTGCGTCGCCCTCACCTTCTCCAGCTTCGCCCTCACCTTCTCCTTCGCCGGCCACTGCAGGGTCGCAGCCGTCGCAGGCAGCAAAGACGAGCAAGAGCGAGAGGGGAGCAAGGCGAAGCAGCATGTGGAGGGCTACGAGGGCGCCCGCCTGCGGCGCTCCCACCGAGGGATCGCAGCGGCGCGACGGCGTCGTAGAACACGCGACGATGACCGCCACGCTCGAGAATGACCCGCCGCTGCTCGCGGCCTTTCGGCGGGGTGAGCGCGCGGCGCTGGCAAGCGTGTACCGGCTGTATGTCGAAGACGTGGCACGCGCCGTGCGCCGTGGTGTGCGCGTCTCTGTCGAAGGCGTCATCATCCGCGTCGGCGACGACCTCGCCGAGGTCGACGTCGAAGTGGTCGTGCAAGACACCTTCGTGCGCGCCTTCGCGCCGCGCGCCCGCGACGCCTACGACGGGCTGCGTCCGTTTGGCGCCTGGGTGGCGACCATCGCCCGCAACCTGCTGATCGACCGCGCGCGGGCCGCGAAGAAAGACCAGCGGCTCGTGTCCATCGACGACGTCGAGGTCGACGGCGGCGGCGCCACCGCCGACGAGAGCGTCGCCGCCGGCGAGCTGTCGCAGGTGATCGACGCTTGTGTGCGCGGCTTCGACGAGCGCGAGCGCACGTTCTTTCGCCTGCGCTTCGTCGACGGCCTCGCCCAGCGCGAAGCGGCGGCACAGATGGGCTTGAGCGTGATCACGGTCCGCCGCCTCGACGCCCGACTGCGCGGACACCTGCTCGCGGCGCTGCGCGAAGCGGGACACCTCACCCAACACGACGTCGGGATCCCCAAGATGGAGCGCGACCGTAGCAAGGGGTGAGCGCTGATTCTCCCGACTCCGAACCGACCGTGATGCTGTGGAGCTGCCGAACGTGACCGCAACGACCCCCACCCTGAGGCAACGACTGCTGCTGCGGCTGCTGCTGGGTGGCGCGCTGCCGTCCTCGTGGGCGAAGCGCGTGCAGCAGGCAATCGCAGCAGACTCCGTGTGGTCGCGCGCCTACAGCGACGCACGCCGCGCCGAACGAGCCGGCGCGCGGGCGTTCTCCGCCGGACAGATCGATCTTGGCGAAGCCCTCGTGCTCGACGCCGTCGCCCTCGCCGAACACGAACACGCACCGCACCCGTCATGGTGGCAGCAGCTGGCACCGATG
Source organism: Deltaproteobacteria bacterium (assembly GCA_031384945.1). Classification (GTDB taxonomy): domain Bacteria; phylum Myxococcota; class UBA727; order UBA727; family VGSZ01; genus VGSZ01. Next base: position 3,827 of record JANNAY010001553.1, on the reverse strand, counting down.
GCCGCCGCCTGCGCCCTCGTCGGCGTCTTCGCCGTCGTTGACACCAGCGACAAGGGCGCCAGCGACAAGGGCGCCAGCGACAAGGGCGCCGACTTCGTCGCCCGCGGCAGCAGCGGCGCCGTGCGCGTCGGCGTGCGCCTGCGCTGCCTCGACGCCGCCCGCGGCCGCGTGATCGACGAGGCCGAAGCCGGTCCAGCGACCAGCGACGCGCTGCAATGCCCGCGCGGCGGGCTCGTGTCGTTCGGGCTCACCAACCTCGAAGCCGATGACGTCTACGTCTACGCCGTGGGCGTCGCCGCCGACGGCGCGCTGCGCTTCTTCTCGCCTTTCGACGAACCGTCGTCGTCGCTCAAGGTCGAGGCCGGCGTCGTCGACCGCGTCCTCGACGTCGCCGCCGACACCGCCGCCTTCCCCGCCGGCGACGTCACCGTCTTCACGCTGTTCTCGGCCCGCCCGCTGCGCGGCGCCGACGTCGCGCGCACCTTGCGCGACGTCCAGCAGCGCACCGGACGCGTGCAGGCCCTCGACCGCCTGCCCCTCGACGCGCTGACGGCGCGCATCGACCTGCGGCCGTGATCGGGCTCGCGCTGGCGTTGGCCGCCGCCACCGCGCCCCTGCACGCCGATGCCGTCGACGGCGGCCCCGCCCGCGTCGTCTTCGTCATCGGCTCCGACGGCGGCGACGGCGCAGGCCCCGACGGCGCCTCGCGCCCGCGCCTCTCGTACGCCGACGACGACGCCGCCCGCGCCTACCTCACGATCTTGCCCGAGGCCGATCGGGCCTACTTGCTGACAACGTTCGACGGCGACAGCGCCCGGCTCTTTCCCGAGCTGACGACGCTGGCGCGGCCGCCGACGAAAGAAGAGCTGTCGCACGTGCTCGGCGAAGCCTTCTGGCGGCTGCGCGCGCTCAAAGACAGCGGACGCAACACCGAGCTCGTCTTCTCCTTCGCCGGCCACGGCGACGTCAGCGTCTCGGGCGAGGGCTTTCTCGTCTTGCAAGACGGCGCGCTCACGCGCAGTGAGCTCAGCGCCCAGGTGGTGCGGGCCTCGCCCGCCGATGTGAACCACGTGCTGCTCGACGCCTGCGCCTCGTACTTCATGGTCTCGTCGCGCGGCACCGAGGCCACCGCGCCAGCGGTCGCGCTCACGCCACAGCTGCTCGACCTGCTGCGCAAAGACGACGACGCCGCCTGGGACCGCACCGGCGTCCTCGTCTCCACCAGCGACAGCGCCGCCGTGCACGAGAGCGGCGCCCTCGGCGCTGGCGTGTTCTCGTTCTTGCTGCGCTCGGCGCTGCTCGGCGCCGGCGACGTCGACGGCGACGGCCGCGTCGAATACGCCGAAGCCGCCGCCTTCATCGCCGCCGCCAGCGCCGACGTCGACGACCCTCGGGCACGTCTGCGGGTCCATGCGCGCGCGCCCGCCCGCCGGCCCCACGCTGCGCTGGCCGACCTGAACCGCGGCAGCGACCGCCGCTTCCTCGCCATCGACGTCAAAGGCGTTGAGCGCTTGCGCCTGCTCGACGAGCACGGGCTGCCCGTCGCCGAGATCCACCGCGCCGCTGCCGGGGCCGGCGACGCCCCCGTCGTGCTCGCCCTCGCCGGCAGCGCCTTCTACGTCGTCCAGGTCGGCGACAAAGAAGCCACGCTCGTGCCGCGCAGCGCCGGCGCCTATGCGCTCTCATCGCTGCACTTCAGCGACAGCGCCCAGCGCCGCGGGGCCGACGTGTCGGCTTTTGCCCGCCTCTTCACCACCCCGTGGGGGCGCTCGTTCTTTGACGGCTGGGCGACGACGTCGACGCTGGCGCGGCCGCTGACGGGTCAGGCGTTCGCGGCAGGCACATCGGTGGCGTGGGCCGAAGACGCCGCGCCCTCGTTTCGGCCGCCGTGGATGGGGCTCGCCGTCGGGTCCTTCGTGGTCTCCGGCGTCGCCGCGGTCGTCAGCGCCGGCGCCGCAGGCATGAACCTCGCGTCGTTCGCGACGCTGCAAGAGAGCTACGCGCAGAGCGCCACCATCGACCCCGAGCAGGCCCTCACCGTCGAGGCCTGGCGCACCACCGCCACCGTCGCTGGCGCCGTCGCCGTCGGCAGCGCCCTCGCCGGCGTCGGCCTCTTCGTCCTCGCTGGCGATGAAGAAGAGGCCCCATGATTCGCCGCGCCCTGCTCGTCGCGCTCGTCATCGGCGGCTGCCTGCCCGGCCCCGAGAGCCTCATCGACAGCGCCGACCTCGAGGTCATCGTCACTGGCGTGAAGAAGAGTGACGTCGTCCACCTCGACGTCGCTGGCGTCAGCGCCGAGGCCGTCGCCGTCGACGACGTCGTCTCGTTCTTCGTCGCCGTCGGCGCGGGCGACCACGACGGCAACATCGTCGTCGAGCACAAAGACGCGCTGCTGTGCGCCTCGTTCAGCGTCTCGGTCGACGCCAGCGCCGACGGTGGGCGGCGCGGCGAGCGGCGCGCCGTGGTCGGCGTCGACGTCGACAAAGACGCCGTGTGCCCCAGCCCGTCCGCCCGCCAGCTGGTCGAGGTCGACGAGCGCGTCACCGGCAGCTGCGGCGATCCCTCGTGCGAGACGCGCACCACCGTCGATGACGAGGGCGCCGTCACCGTCAACGGCAACGGCGAGATCAACCGCGGACAAGCCCGGGCCGCCGACCGTGCCGCCCTCAACGACGACGTGCTCTCGGCCGACGCCGACGCGCTGTTCGCCGACGGCTGCGAGCCGCGCGGCGCCCCGCCCCGCGAGACCGTCGTCTTGTCGCGCACCGTCATCGACAACGGCGCCGCTCCCGTCATCGAGAGCGTCGATGTCTCTGGCTGCCGCGGCGGCATCGTCGCCCGCCTGCGCAGCCACCTCGCCCTCGTCCGCGAAGACATCGGCGTCGTCGATGACAACGGCCAAGAAGGCGAAGGCGAAGGCGAAGAAGGCGAAGGCGAAGGCGAAGAAGGCGAAGGCGAAGGCGAAGGCGAAGAAGGCGAAGGCGAAGGCGAAGGCGAAGGCGAAGGCGAAGGCGAAGATGTCATCGACGTCCCGGCCGACGTCGCCGACTTGCAAGACGCCCTCGACGACGCGGGCGCCGGCAGCACCATCCGCGTCAGCGGAACGCAAACGGGCGTCTTCGTCGTGCGCGTGCCGGTGCGTCTCGAAGGAAACAGCGGGGCCCTGCTCACCAGCAGCGGCGGCAACGCCGAGACGCTGACGATCGCGCCAGGCGGCGCCGGCACCGTCGTCAGCGGCCTCATCGTCGAGCGCAACGGCGACGGCGGCGTCGTCGACGCCAATGGCGACGTCTCGTTCGACGGTGTCTTCATCCGCGGCGGCGCCAACGACTTCGGCGTCCGCGGCTCGGGCGCCGTGCGCGTCGAGATCCATCGCAGCGTCATCAGCGGCGCCCGCGTCGGCGTCGACGTCGACGGCGGCCTCTTCGTCTACAACTCTTTCTTCCGTGACGGCGCCGGCGGCAGCGGCTCACGGGCGGTGAAGATCAAGGCCGCGACCACCGGCGAATTCATCCACAACACCATCGTCATGGGCAACGAAGACGGCATCGAATGCGCAGGCAGCAACGTCGTCATCGACCGCAGCGTCGTCGCCGGCAGCCCGCGCCTGGCGCTCGACAACTGCGTCGAGCGGCTCACGCTGACGGCCACGACCCTCGCTGAGCTCGGCCTCGACGGCGACGGGCGACCCGTCGCCGGCTCTCTCGTCATCGACGCTGCCGCCGCGCAGGCCTTCGACCCCGACGTCGTCGCCTTTGACTTCGACGGCGACGTGCGCGCCACTGGCGCAGGTGCGCCCACCGACGCCGGCGCCGACGAGCGCTGAG
>JANNAY010000504.1:0-4147 GCA_031384945.1 Deltaproteobacteria bacterium | reverse complement strand
CCGATGCCGTCGTCGCCGAAGCCGACGACTGCGCAGTTCGACTCTGACCGCTGCACCGCCGCCATGAACAGCGCGAGGGCCGCGCGCTCTTGATCGATGATGCGGCTGTCGCCTGCCTGGTGCGACGTCGAGCCCGATTGGTCGATGACGACGACGATCTCGGTGTTCGGCACCTGCCGCAGCGCCATCGCCATCTGCTCGACGAGCGCGTCGTTGTCGATGACGAACTGCTGGTAGTCGTTGAGCGGCGCGGTGCCCTTCGGGTCTTCGGCGAGCTGCCGGGCCTTTTCGGCGGCGATCTCAGCGTCGATCGCCTTCTTCACGTCGTTCATGCCGTCGGTCGACAGCTCGATGACGCTCACGCGATCGGTGCGGCTGGTCGCGGCGGTGTCTTGCAAGGCGGCGCGTTTGACTTCGTCGACGACGCCATCTTTGCCGGCGGCGGCGACGCGGCCGTTGCCGGCGCCGGTGCCGACGACGTCGCTGACGTCGGCGAGGTCGCCGTCGGGCGCGCTGGGGGCGCCGCTGGAGGCGCCGACGCCGACGACGAGGCCCGCGCCGCCGCGTGCTGCCCCCCCCCCCCGCCCTGCACCACTGCTGAGGCCGTCGAGGCTCTCGAACAAGCCAGCGCCGAAGCCAACGGAGCCGCCGCCGACGCCAACAGAGCCGCCGACCACGTCGATGGAGCCGCCGCCGCCCGCGTTCTTGCGCTGCAGCTCGAGCATCTTCTCGACCGCGCTCTGCACATGCACCGTCGACGTCGACGAAGCCGAAGACGCAGCAGCCGAAGCCGCCGAAGACGGCACGAGGTCTTTGAAGTGCTTGCCCTCGACGTCAGCCAGGGCCGAAGCAAGCTGATCGCTCGGCACCTTCATCAACGCGGCGACATCGGCGATGGCAGCGTCGAGCTGCGGCAAGAGCTTCTGCCGCGATCCGCTCTTGCCGGCGGCGGCGATGCGGTCGTCGAGCGACGACAACATCTTGGCGAAGCGCACGTCGCCGTCAGGAACGTCTTCGAGCACGCCGTCAGCGACGCGCACAAAGCTCTCGAGGGCGCGCAAGAGCTTGTCGCCCTCGCTCTTCACCGTCGTCGAGACATCGACGCGCGTCTGCAGGTCTTTGAGATCGGTGGCGAACAAGACCGCCGCCGGACCGGTCAACTCGACGCTGGCGCTGGCGACGGCGTCACGCAGCACGCGCGCGACCTCGGGCTGCGTGCGCTTCTCGGTGAGCGGATCGTAGTCGACGAAGGCGTCGATGGCGGCGCGCAACTCGCCGCGGGCCTTGCCGACGCCGTCGGTCCACGCGCTGACGTTGTCGTGGTGACGACGACGGGTGCCGTCGAGGGCTTGCGTCAAGAGCGCCGTGCGCAGCGCGCCGAAGCCCTTGTCGATCTCAATCGCGGCGCTGTCGGTGTGCTTCAAGCCGCGCAGCGCTTTGGCTGCGGCGATGGCGTCGGCGCAGACGGCGAGGTCGGCGTCGAGGCCAAGGGCTGCGCCGCTGACGACGACGATGGCGTCTCTGAGGGCGGTGGCAGCGGCCACGTGGTCGTCGGTGCCGCCTTTGTCTTTGGCGAGGCCGGCGGCCAATTCGGCGAAGGCTTCGACGAGGTCGCTGACGGTTTTTTCGCCGGCCATGCCGCCGGTGCCGCGCATCTTTTCATCACCGCGCAGCCGCGCCGACGACGCCAGCGCCGACGCCGCTTTCGACGACGACGACGGCAGCGACTCAGCCAACGCCGACAGCCGCGACGACGTCGCCAACAGCAGCTGCGCCGCCGACGCCGCGCCGAGGCGACCGGTGTGCTTGTCGAGCGTCGCGATGGCCTTTTCGACGTCGTCGAGGGCGCCGAGCTGTCCCTTTGACGATGACCCCGATGCTGCGGTGGTGAGCGCGTCTTTGCCGTCGCGCACGGCCTTGAGCGCGTTGCGTGCCCAGGCAAAGGCGTTCTCGTCGAAGCGCGCTGGCTCTTGCGCCAAAACGCGCGCGTCGTCGATGGCCGCTTGCAGCGACGGCGCCAACGCCTTTGGCGCCGACGACAACGACGACAGCGCCGTCGTCGTCTTGCGCAACAGCTGCAGCGTCGTGCCGACGTCGCTCATGGCCGTGCGCCACGGTGCGCCGCCGTGGCTGCAGATGTCTTCGAGTCGTTTCTCGACGTCACCGAGCTGCTGCGCGCGCTGCTCGAGCACCTGCTGCGACACGCCCGACTCGAGCACGTCGAGGGCCGCCACGATCTGCTGCTGGCTCTTGGCGAGTCCGGCGACCTGCTCTTGCGCGCCCTCGACGAGCTTCTTGCCGAGGCGAGCGACGCTCTTCTTTTCTTTGGCTCTGACGTCGTCGTTGTCGATCTTCGACGCTGACTCTTTGAGCTTCGCCAGGCCACCGTCGACGCGGAGCTCGAGGATCTTGAGCTCGGTGATGCGCTCGCTGCCTTCGACCGTGTTCGGCGTGAACGTCTTGATCAGCTGGGCTTCGAGCTCGCTCGTCAACGAGGCGCCAGCCGCCGCGTCGTCGAGCGAGTTCGCAGAAGACGACGAACCCGCCGAAGACGAAGCAGAAGCAGACGCAGAAGACGACGACTTCGCGGCACCGACGGCGTCGGCCAGGCCCTGCAACATCGCGTTGATGCCGGCGCCGTCGACGGTGACGGTGCCGTGGGTGACGCCGAGGGCCGAGAGCAGCGTCTCCATCTCGCTCTTCACGGCGAGCAAGAGCGGGTGCGCAGAAGCGCCGAGTCCGTCGACGGCGCGCACGGCGGCCTGCAACGCCTTGATGGGCTGCTTGAAGGTCTTGTCGCCGATGGGCTGCGACGAGAACGCCTCAGCCGCGTGCACGATGGGCTCGAGCACCGCCGCCGTCGCTGGCGACACGCCGCTGGCGTTGGCCAACGTCGACGACAGCGTGTTGGCGCTCTCGCTGAGCGCGGCGATCTGCAAGAGCAGCTTGCCGCTGCCACCGCCGACGCGACCGGTGATCTGCGTCAAGGCGCGCTTCACGTCGGCGTCGACCTCGGCGCTGGCGGCGCTGCCGATGCGAGCGACCTTCTGCGAGAGCGCGCCCCAGGTGTCGGCCGTGACGAGCTGCTCGAGCAGGTCGTCGCGGGCGCTCTGGTGCGTCGTCTTCTTGGCGAAGTCGGGCAGCGCCTTCATCTGCTGAAGAATGTGTTTCTCGACGCGGGCCACGACGGCGGCGACGCTTTTGGCGACGGCCGACGTGTCCAGCGGCGGCGGCGGATCCTTCTTCTTCGCCGACGATCCGAACCCGAAGAGCGAGAGCGCAGCGTCGGCGAATTTGGCAGAGGCGCTGAGGATCGACGTGCACCAGCCCTGCGCCTCGGTCTGCACCTGCGCCAGCTGCGCTTGCGCCGCGACGATGTCTTTGGCGAGCTGCGGATCGACGGCGTCGAGCTTCAATGACGTCGTCAACCGCGTGAGCTCGTAGCCCATGTCTTTGGCGTGGCCCGACAGGCGCTGCGCGACGGCGTTGGCCTTGAGCTCGATCTTGCCCTGCAGCTCTTTCGCCGCGGTCTGCTCTTGCGCCTTCTTGTCGGCGACGAAGATCTCGCCGGCGCGCTTGTCGACCAGCACCTTCTTCTGTTTCGCGAAGTCGGCGTCGATGCCCTTCATCGCGGCGTCGCCAGCGCGCTCTTTCACAGACGCGCCATCGGCGGAGAACGCGGCGGCGACGTCGTAGTTGTCAAAGAAGCCCGACAACGCCGGCGTCTTCTGCGCCGCTTGCGCCTTCTGCAACAACGACGTCTTCAAATCCGCCAGCTGCGGCTGCAACTCAGCCTCGGCCTTCACCAGCGCCTCGGTCTGCAACGTCGCATCGGTCTTGGTCGTCGGCTGCTCGACGTCGATCTTCGCACCGGCGAGATCTGCAACCCCGAGGTTGCGCGTGGCGCTCAACAACGACGAGAGCTTCTTGTGCTCGGCCTCAGCGGCCTCGAGCGTGCGCAACGTCGACAGCTCGCCGCGCAGCGACTGAATCAACGTCTCGGTGGCCTTCGTCGACGACGCGAGGCCGCGGCGCAGATCGGTCGACTGTTCGGCGATGCGCACGCCTTCGAGCACGGCGCTGGCGTTCTTGACCTTGGCGACGAGGGTGTTGACGTCGGCGACGGGCTCGCCGCGCTTCTGGTGTG
>JANNAY010000463.1:0-7169 GCA_031384945.1 Deltaproteobacteria bacterium | reverse complement strand
TGGCGAGGCCGCTCTCGACGAAGCCCCTGGCGCTGGCGAGGGCGTAGAGGAAGCCGCAGCACTGGTTGCGCACGTCCATCGCTGGCACGCCGGGCAGACCCAACAGCGCCTGCAGGTAACAGCCAGACCCGGGAAACGCGTGCTCGGGCGACAACGTCGCGAACACGATCATGTCGACGTCGTCTTTGGTGAGGCCGGCGCGTTCGATGGCTTCAAGGGCGGCGGGCAGGGCGATGTCAGCAGTGCCTTCGCCGTCGGCGCTGTAGTGGCGCGACTCGATGCCAGTGCGCTGCACGATCCACTCGTTGGTGGTGTCGATGCCGTACTTCGTGATCAGGTCTTGGTTGGTGACCCGGTTCGGCGGAACGTGAAAAGCAGTCGAAGCGATGTACGCGCGCATGACGCACCTTGTTGGAGGCCGGGGACAGAAGGGGACAGAAATGAAGAAGGCGCCCCGCGGCGCCTTCTTTACGGGTCACAGGGACCGGGAGATCACCAGCTGGCTTTGGTCACGCCGGGGAGCAGACCCTGGAGGGCCATGTTGCGGAACGTGATGCGGTTCAGCTTGAACTTGCGGTAGACGGCGTGCGGCGCGCCGGTGGCCTGGCAGCGACGGGTCACGCGAACGCGCGACGAGTTGCGCGGCATTTTGGCGAGGGCGAACATCGCTTCGCGGCGCTCTTCGTAGGTCAACTTGGTGTCGATGACCTTCTTCTTGAGGTCAGCACGCTTCTTCAGGTGCTGGTTCGACATCTTGATGCGCTTGTTCTCTTTGGCCTGCGTCGACGTCTTCGCCATGGTGCTGTCTTCCTTAAAACCGTGCCGCGTCTGCGGGAGAGGGGGTGACGGCGACGTTCCTAGGGCGTCCGCCCGGTGATCGCAAGCCGGATCGCATGCAGATCGCCGGATCGCGCGGCCTCAGGAATTCGTCGTCGGCGGGGCACAGCGCGACTTGCACGCAGACCTGCGTGTGAGCGGCGTGTGAGTCACCACAGGGCGACGAGCGAGCCGGTGATCAAGCCGATCGCGGCGCCGCAGCCGACGTCGAGGGGGTAGTGCACCCCGAGGTACATGCGGCCGTAGGCGACGACGATGGCGACGACCAGCAGCCCCGGCACCGCCAACGGCAGCACCGCGAACATCGCGATGGCGACGGCAAAGGCCGCGGCGGTGTGGCCCGACGGAAAGCTGAACCGGTCGGGCGGCACGCTCGCCTGGATGTCGAGGGCCGGCCGCTTGCGCTTGACGGCGCGCTTGACGACGACGACCACCAAAGACGTGACGATGAGCGCGAGGGCGGCGCGGTCGGCGATGGCGACGAGGCCGGGGCTGAAGAGGGCGACGGCGACGGCGAGCACGACCATGTCGGGGTCGTACATGCGGCAGAGCAGCCGCAGCGCGAAGGTGGCCTGGGCGCGCCGCGTGCGCACGAGCCGGCGCAGCAGCCGGTCGTCGAGGGCGACCAGGCGGGCCAACCGCGACAGCTTGACGCCTTCTGAGTCGGCAGCATTGGCGGTGGTGGTCGTCATCGTCGCTCCCGTTCGCTATCGCACATGCAGGTCAGGTCGTGTGGACGTCGTGTGCGTCGACACGTGGCTCGTCGTCGTCGCAAGATGAATGCCCGCTGTCATGGTGCTGTCGCTGTCCGTCGGGTCTGTTTTCGCCCTCTGGTTCGCCTCTCGTTCGCCGTCTCGTTCGCCGTCTCGTTCGCCGTCTCGTTCGCCGTCTCGTTCGCCTTCTCGTTCGCCGTCTGCTGAGGTTCACGTCGTGCGGTCTGCGGCTTCTTCTCTGCGAATGCTCCCCGGCCGCGGCAAGCCGTTTCCGCAGTCGGCGGCGCTGCGTCGCCTCGTCGACGTCGTGGTCGGAGCCGGCGGCCGCGCGGTCGCTGTCGGCGGCTGCGTCAGAGACCACTTCGCTGGCGTCGCCGCCAAAGACGTCGACGTCGAAGTCAGCGGCCTCGCACTCAAAGCCCTCGAAGACGCCCTCGTCGCTGGCGGACTCAACGTGCACGCCGTCGGCCGGGCTTTTGGCGTCTTGAAAGTCGACGTCGTGGTCGGCCCCGCAGGCAAGCAAGAGAGAGAAGTCATCGACGTCGCCCTGCCCCGCACCGAGAGCAAGAGCGGGCGGGGACACAAGGGCTTCGTCGTCGAGAGCGATCCGAATCTGCCTTTCGACAAAGCGGCCGCGCGCCGCGACTTCACGCTGAACGCCATCGGCATCGACCTCGCCACGGGTGATGTGCTCGACCCGTGGGACGGCGTCTTTGACCTCGAGCGCGGCCTGTTGAAGCACGTGTCTGACGCGTTCGACGAAGACCCGCTGCGCGTGCTGCGCGCCGCCCAATTCGCCGCCCGCTTCGGCCTCGACGTCGACGACGGCACCGTCGACCGCTGCCGCGCGCTCTTGCCCGAGCTGCCGACGCTGGCCAAAGAGCGGCTCGGCGAAGAGATGAAGAAGCTGCTCGTCAAGGGCGTGTGGCCCTCGATCGGGCTGTCGTTCTTGCGGCGCGCCGGCGTCGTCGAGCTGCTCTTTCCTGAGCTGTTCGCGATGATCGGGTGTCAGCAAGAGGCCGAGTGGCATCCCGAAGGCGACGTGTGGACCCACACGCTGATGGTCGTCGACGAAGCCGCCCGCTTGTCGCGCGCCCGCGGCCTCGGCGACGACGAGAAATTCATCTGCGTGCTGGGCGCGCTGTGCCACGACCTCGGCAAGCCGGCGACGACGACGTTTGAAGACGGGCGCATCAGAAGCCGCGAGCACGAAGCGCAGGGCGAGCCACCGACCCGCGCGTTCTGCGAGCGCCTCGGCGTGGCCCACGACGTCGTCGATGCCGTCGTTGCCACGGTGCGCGATCACTTGAAGCCGTTTCAGCTCTGGTACGAGCGCGAGAAGATCCAAGAGAGCGCCATTCGCCGCCTCGCCCTGCGCGTGCCGATCGAGCGCCTCGTCGTCGTCGCCACCGCCGACCACTTCGGCCGCACCACCGCAGAGGCCGTCGCCCACGACGACAAAGCTGGACCATGGCTGCTCGAACAAGCCGAGCGCCTCGCCGTCAAAGACGCGGCACCGAAGCCGCTCTTGCAGGGTCGTGACCTCGTCACGCGCGGGTTGAAGCCCGGTCCTGCGTTCGGCGCCATCTTGAAAGAGAGCTTCGAAGCCCAGCTCGAAGGGCGCTTCTCTGACCTCAATGGCGCCTGCGCCTGGCTCGACGCGAGGCTCGCCACATGACGCGCCATCTGACCCAACGAAGCTCACAACCCGGGTTGGGCACTGCCTTGGTGGGGCTGGCCGTCTGCATCTTCGTCGTCGTCAGCGGCGCCTGCGATCTGCGGCCGACGTTGGCGCAGCTGCGCCTCTTCTCTGGTTACCGCGCAGACCTCGTCGACCAGTGCTGCGACTGCCTCGCCCGGCGCGGCACAGGCGCCGAAACGGCCTCGTGCGAAGAAGGCGTCTTCGTCGACGGCGGCGTCCGCGCCCCCGACGGCGCCGTGGTCGGCAGCGGCGACCGCGACAACGACAACAACGACAGCGTCGACGAAGGCGAAGTGCCGTGCTTGTGCGGCGGCCTGTCGGCCAAGCAATGCCGCGCGGCGCTGACCGACAACGACGGCATCGTCGTGCCCGGCGCCTGCATCGACGAGCTCGACGTCACCGCCCCCTGCGAGAACGCCTGCGCCGGCGTCTTGAGCTTCGAGCCCGTCGCTGGCGGTGATTGATGACGAGCGCCCGCTGACTGGCAGAGAGCGAGGCTTCGGGAGCGACGTAGGCAGTCGGCCTGGGCTCTCGTTGATCCGTGACCCGATCGTGACGCGCTGACGTCGTGGCTTCGCCGTGACGAAGGGTGTTCACAGTCGATCGCATGTCGGCTCCACAGACCTCCGCGGTCCTCAACAAGATCCGCTTCAACACCTCTGACATGGCCCTGACGCACGAGCTGAAAGCGCGCGTCGATGGCTACTTCTCGTCGAGAAATCTGTCGAAGCACGCCGACGCGCGCATGGTGGCGAAGTCGGTCTTCTTCTTCGGCAGCGTGCTGGCGCTGCTCGCGCTCTTGATCTCGGGTGTGTTGCCGTGGGGCGCCGCCCTCGCCGTTTGCTTCGTGCTCGGCGCCTTCAACGCGTTCATCGGCTTCAACATCGGCCACGACGCGATTCACGGCGCCTACTCAGACAAGCCGTGGGTCAACGCGCTCTTGTCGAGGTCGTTTGACTTCGTCGGCGCCAGCTCGTTCACCTGGTCGACGGCCCACAACTTCGTGCACCACACGTACACGAACGTGCCCGGCGTCGACCACGACCTCGAGCCCGGACCGTTCTTGCTCTTCTACGAGCGTGAGAAGCCTGGCTTCGTCTATCGTTTTCAGCACGTGTACTCGTGGGCTCTGTACATGTTTGCTTCGCTGGCTTGGCTCTACAAAAAAGACTTTCAGCAGGTGTTCGCGCCCGACCCGCGCTCGGGCAAGCGCGCCCCCACGAAGACCATCGTCGACATGATCGCGTGGAAGGTGGGGCACCTCGCCCTGTTCGTCGGCGCCCCCGTGCTCATCGGCGGCTACGCGTGGTGGATGGTGGCCCTTGGCTACCTGGCGATCCACGCCGCCACGGGCACCACGTTGGCCATCGTGTTTCAGTTGGCCCATGTGGTCGAGAAGACCGCGTTTCCCCGCCCCAATGATGCCCTGCGCATCGAAGACCCGTGGATGGCCCACCAGCTGAAGACCACCGCGAATTTCGCGCCCGACAGCTGGCTCGCCAACTTCTTCTGTGGCGGCTTGAATCACCAAGTCGAACACCATTTGTTCTCCAAGATTTGCCACATTCACTATTCTGAGATTGCCCCGATCGTGAAAGAGGTCGCCCGCAAGCACGGCGTGCCCTACCACGAGTACCCGACCTTTCTGGCCGCCCTCGGCTCGCACCTGCGCACCATGAAGCGCTTCGGACATCCCGCCCAGAAGGCCGCGCAGTGCGCCGCCCAACAGCCCGTGGTCGACGACGTCAGCGACGCCCTGCCCGCCGAGTGAAAGCGACGTAGGCTGCGGGGGTGCTGCTGCTCGCCCTCGCCCTCGCCTCTTCGTCGCTGTCTGGAACGTGGCAGTCGCCGCTCGGGCCGCTGCACATCACCGAAGAAAGAGGCGCCGTCACCGCCGTCGTCGTCGGCGACAACGCCTGCGGCTTCAAACGCGGCGTCGTCGTCTTTGACGGCGCCCGCCTCGACGGCGTCACCGTCGCCGGCACCGCCACCGGCTGCCGCACGGTCAAGCCCGGCTGCCCCGCCGGACCGGTCACCGGCGACGCCATCCTCGTCGTCGATGCCGTCGGCAAGACGATCAAGGGCGCCGTGCACCTCGCCCTCGGCGCCTGCACAGGGCCCGTCACGACGACGTTGCAGTGGGCGAAGGCGAAGGCGAAGACGCCGGCGCTGACGACGACGAAGGCTGCGAAGACGCAGGCGCTGGCGCTGTTGGCAGAGGCGGCGCCGCTGCTGACGCGCACGGGTGATGTTGAAGTCGCGCGCGCCAAGTGCCTCGAGGCGCTGGCGCTCGACCCCGGGCTCGCCCTCGCCCACAACTGCGTCGGCGTCTCATTCTACTTTCGCGGTCGCTTCGCTGATGCGATGGTATCATACAACAAATCTCTCGAAATCGACCCCGCTATCGGCGACACCTACTACAACATTGCTTGTCTGTACTCGCGCAAACAACCTGACATCGCGATGCGGTACCTGACGCTGGCCGTCGCCAACGGCTTCATCAGCAAGACCACGCAGCAGGCCTGGGCCACCGACGGCGACCTCGATCCGTTGCGGGCGCGCGCCGACTTCATCGCCCTCGTGAAGACAGCGTCGCCGTGAACGTCGCCATCGTCGGCGGCGCCGGCCTCGTCGGATCCGCCGTCGTCGACCACGCCCTCGCCGCAGGCCACGGCGTCGTCGTCGTCGACCGCGCAGCGCCGCGGCGCGCCGTGCGCCACCTGCGCTGCGACCTGCGACGCATCGACGACAAGAGCCTCGCCGCGTTCTTCGCCGGCCACGCCGTCGACGTCGTCGTCCACCTCGTCGCCCGCGTCGACCCGCCGAAGAACGCCGCGGATCGAAAAGAGATGGCGCACTTGCACCGACGCGGCACCGAGGTCGTCGTCGACGCCGCCCGCGCGGCCGCGGTCGCGCGCTTCGTGCTCGTCTCGTCAGCCGTCGTCTACGGCGCGCGGCCGTCAAACCCCGTGCCCATCGACGAGGCGCAGCGCCCCGACCCCTGCGACTTTCCCTACGCCATCGACAAGTGGATGCAGGAGGGCGTGGTGCGCCAGCGCTGGGGTGACGTCGACGTCGCCGTCGTGCGTCCGGCCATCATCTACGGCGCGCGCGCCAGGTCGTACCTGACCGAGATCATCCGCGTGGCCCGGCTCCCCGTCGTCAAACGGGGAGTCCTTCCGGCCCTCGACGGACACCGACCGCCGCTGCAGTTCGTCCACGTCGACGACGTCGCCCGCGTCGTGGTCGCCGCCTGCGCCGCCGACGTCGACGGCGTCTTTCACGCCTGCAGCGCGGACTTCATGGCCTACGAAGACGTCGCCGCAGAAGCCGGCCTCGTCGTCAAAGACGTCGACGCCGAATTCGCCGGCGCGATCCTCGAGCGACTGGTGCCGCTGCTGCCGCCGTCGTTGCGGGCGCCACGCGCGTTGTTTCCGTACCTCATGCACCCCTTTGTGCTGTCGGCGAAAAAGACCGCCCGCGTGCTCGACGTGACGACGGGGACGAGCCGGGCCGCGCTGCGGTCCATTCTGTAACGACGACGTCAGCGGCCCACGGCGGAGAGGTTTTGCAGTAGGGTCGCGGCGTCTCGACCCCAGCATCCCAGGAGATCCCGATGGCCACGTTCCTCGAGCAGCTCAAGGCCCACACCGTCGTCGTCGCCGACACGGGCGACTTTCAGTCGATCAAGAAGTTTCGTCCGCGCGACGCGACCACCAACCCCAGCCTGATCGCCGCCGCCGCCAAGATGCCGGAGTACTCCGCCGTCGTCGACGAGGCCCTCAAGTGGGCGAAGAAAGAAGCCGCCGGCAAGAGCGCCGACGACCAGATCAAGCTCGCCGTCGACCGCCTCGCCGTCGAATTCGGCATGCGCATCCTCGACGTCGTCCCCGGCCGCGTCTCGACCGAAGTCGACG